>JAISIA010000027.1 GCA_031262295.1 Bacteroidales bacterium
ATTATATTGATAAAGATATTGAATTAGAGATATCAAAAAGGAATAAATTAATTACAAGAAAAAACACTCCAACTACAAGACTTGGAACTCCAATTGCTTTTCATCCTCTTTCCTTAGGTCTTTCCGTTGGATTGGAATATATGTTTAGATTTGGTAAGAAAAATTGATTGCAAAGAACAACTTATAGGAAGTTCAATAAGTAGGAATATTTATTGAACTTCCTTTTAAAATTAAAATTTATTGTGTCATATAAAAAACTCAAATGTATAACCTACAAATAATAGAATAATATGAAAAAGATACTTTTACTTTTAATTTTAACGGGATGTTGTTTTACAACATCAAATGCACAAGTAGAAAAGTTTTTTTCTTTTGAAGTAAGTGCAAATACAAAGAATTTCTTTAGTGAAGTTAATACTTCTGGTGACCCTTATTTATTTTCTTCTGCAGATAAAAGCAATTATGAAGTATCATTTTTGCCTGCCTTTAATATAGGAAGATTTAAATTCAATGTAGGAATATCTTATTATGATTTGAAGTATTACGAAATGTTTCAAGATATGGATTATGTTGATGGTTCAAATTTATTGTACTATTATCAAATTAATTACATAAATATTCCAATAAATATTAATTTTAATATTTATAAATCTGATAGAATATGGTTTAATTGTTTTTTAGGAGGTATTATAGGAATATTTAATAATGGAACAAAAGATTTTTATTCAGAAAAAGGCATGCATTTACGGTATAAATATACAGGATATTATTTTGTAAGAAATCCTGATTTTTCTTTACGTTTAGGTGTGGAGTTTTCTTTAATAACACTAAAAAATTTAAAGATAAATATTGCTCCTTTTGCAAGTTATTATGTTGATGGGAATGCTTTAATGTATTATCATCCTGTAAAGTTAAATAAATTAATTACAAGAAAACTAACAGCCTCACCTGAAAGAGTTGGTTTTTCAAGCAATCCTCTTTCTTTAGGTATTTCCGTTGGATTAGAATATATGTTTAGATTTGGTAAGAAGAATTGATTATTATAAAAAATGTAATTCCTTATTTAAGAACACTTATAGAAGCTCAATAAAGATAAAAATTTATTGAGCTTCTTTTTTTGTAAGAGCTTCATAATGCTTATTTTTCTTTTTTTCTTGTTTTAATATGCTTTTAAATTTGATTTCTCTACTTTTTTAATCCTCTTGTTCCTATCAAATTATTCAAAACAGGAAAGAAATTTTTTCAATTTTTGAAGCAAGTAATCCTCTCATAGATAAAGAGGTTCAAACCATTATCAGCAAGTTATAATGCCAATTGCAGGCGTTCTTTTCATCTTACCTTACCATTGGGCGTGAATATGGCAAGGAAATGGCATTAGAAAATGCAGAAAAAAGACAAAAACGCTGTGTTTTTTGTTCTTTTTTGCTAAAAGGAAGCGTTTTTTCTTATGTTTTTATTGCTTTTTCTCTGGTTTTTCAAGGAGAGATTTCTGGATTTTTTTGAAAAATCATAAGAAGACACCCAGACTTCCGCAAGGACAATTAAATGCCCGTTGCGGGTTCGGTTGGTAGCTTGTGATTGGGGTTAATTTGAATAACCTTATTAAAGTCGTCTTTTGCTTTTTGTGTTTCTCCAATTTTTTGATAGGTTACTCCTCTATTATAGTATGCTTCTAAATAGTTTGAATCAGCCTCTATTGCTTTTGAGAAAAGTATGATTGCATCTTGATAGGATTTTTTTTCAACTAAATTAATATATCCAACATTATGCAAAGCATCTGCATTATTTGGTGATATTGTAAGTATGTTTTGATAGGTATCTAATGCTTTTTGAATCATTCCATGTTCTTGATAGAAAAGAGCAAGAGCATACATTGCATTAGTGTTTTTTGGATTTATATTTATTGTACTATTTAGATAATCAATTGCAAGAGCATCTCCCTTAATTGCATATAAAAGACCTAACTCTTCAAAAGGTTGTTCATATTCTGGATTTAATTCAATAGCTTTCTTATATGCAGCAACAGCATTTATTGTATCTCCCTTTTCTTTCAATGCCCAGCCTCTTAGATAATACGCCTTAGGGTTTATCTTATCCAAAAGCAAGACTTGATCGGTATTAAACATAGTTTTGTCATAGTCTCTTAGGTATAGGGCAAGCTCTGCTGACTTTAAATAGATTTCAGAAGACTTATCATCATATTTTAATCCGTCTTGTAAAGCACTAAAAGCAAGAGTTGTTTCTCCTAATGAAAATAATATATCAGCCTTACGAACATAGAAATTGGGATTCTTTTTGTCTAAATCTATTGCAGAAAGTATATCAACCAATGCTTCTTGCGAGTTTCCTTTTTCCATTAAAACTCTTGAACGGGTATAGTAGAGAGAAGCATCCTTAGGTTCTTTCATTATCTTTGCATCTAAAAGAGCAAGTTCATCAATTGGCTTTTCATTTTCATTAGAACTCTCTTTCTTATTACAAGAAATGATAAGAAGACAACATACTATAAGGATTAAATTTATTTTGTTCATAAAAATATATGTGATTATTGATGATATTATTTTTCTGCAAAGATAATAAAATGTGGCAAAATCTTTCTTTAAGAGAAAAAAATCATAAAAATAATTTGTATTTAATAAAAAAGATTTATATTTGCAGCATAAAAATGAATTTTAAACCAAAACATAGAGATTATAGATAGGACAACTACTTTTTTTATTGAAACTTTTAAATTAGAAAAATATTAAAAAAGGAGGATTCCTATGTTATACGATAATTTCACAGATAACGAATTAGTTTTGGCATACATTAAAGGTGATAAAAAAGCCTTTGAAGTGCTATTGAGCAGACACGAACAAAAAATATTCAATTATATACTATCAATTGTAAAAGATAAGTCTATTGCTGATGATATCTTTCAGGATACATTTATAAAGATAATAAATACTCTTAATCAAGGAACCTATCGTGAAGAAGGTAAGTTTATACAATGGGCAATGAGGATAGCACATAATTTGGTTATAGATTATTTCCGCAAAAATCAAAGATTCCCACTTGTAAGGGCAGATGAAAACTTTGACATATTTGACATACTTTCCAATAGTGAAGAAAGTGTGGAACAAAAGATGATAAAGACTCAGATTTCTTCTGATGTTAAAAAACTTATCCTTTCTCTTCCACAGGAACAACGCAGGGTTTTAATTATGCGTCATTACCTAAATATGAGTTTTAAAGAAATTGCTCAAAGAACAGGAGTAAGCATAAACACTGCCTTAGGAAGGATGCGTTATGCTCTTATTAATATGAGGCGTCTTGCTGAGGAAAATTCAATGATATTACATATATAATTGGAGTAAAAAAATAAATATTTCTGCTAAGAAAAAACAGAAAATACAATAAAATATTTGTTGGGGCGTTTTTCTCTCAAAGACGTTCTAATAAATATTTTTTTATATGGATAACAATTACGATATTTTTGATTTACTAACTTTGTGGGAAAAAGATTTAGAAATCTTTGAAAAAGAAAAAGAAGCTAAAGAGCCAAGCAATAGAGTTAGGCTTAATATAATTTCATACTCAATTTCCAATTTATTTTATCTCTCATCCTTAAAAGGAGGGTGTAAGTTGTGTTTCAATTAATAGCTGGACCTTGTGCTGCTGAAAGCAAGGAGCAGCTATTAACAATTGCAAAACAAGTTTCTTCAATTGGAGGAATTAGTTATTTTCGTTGTGGAATATGGAAGCCAAGAACAAGACCAAATCTTTTTGAGGGTGTTGGTGAAAAAGGATTATCTTGGCTTAAAGAAGTAAAAGAAGAAACCTTATTAAAAACCTTAGTGGAAGTTGCAACGCCACTTCATGTTGAAAAAGCACTATCCTTCGGTGTTGATGCTCTTTGGATAGGAGCAAGAACAACAACATCTCCATTCTATACAGAAGAGATAGCACGCAGTTTAAAGGGTGTGGATATTCCAGTTTTTATAAAAAATCCTTTAAATCCCGACATTAAATTATGGATAGGTGCAATAGAGAGATTTAATAATTCAATAAAAAACGATAATTCAAAGAATATTTTTGCCATACACAGAGGTTTCTCTTTGGCAGATAATGGAAAATATAGGCAAAGTCCCTATTGGAAAATACCCATTGAATTAAAAAGAATATTTCCTTATCTTCCCATTATTTGTGATCCGAGTCATATTTGTGGAAATAGAGAATATATAAAGGAGGTTTGTCAAAGTGCATTGAATATTGGAATGGATGGTCTAATGATAGAGGTTCATAATAATCCTGAAAAAGCACTAACGGATAGCAAGCAACAGATAACACCTTTGCAATTAAAGAACCTTATTGAAGAATTAATTTTTGTTAAACAGCAGTCTTTGCAAAATAGTTCTATACTCTCTTTGAGAAAAGAGATAGATGATATGGATTTTCAAATAATGGATATATTAAAACGAAGAATGGATATTTCTTTATCTATTGCCAAGATTAAAAAAGAGGAAAATATATCCATACTACAAGTTGATCGTTTTAGCAATATGTTAAAAACAAGACTTGAATTTTTGGGTGAATCATCTCCAATAAGCAGTGAATTTATAAAGGATTTGTTTGAACTAATTCATCAAGAATCTATAAGGATTCAGAATGAGAAGATGAAAGAATAAATTCCTTTATATTATTAATAACTATATCTATTCTTGCACTAAATGCTTCTTTAGTTGCATAGCCTATATGAGGAGTTAGGATGCAATTGTTGCAATTTAAAAGAGGATTATCTTTATCCAATGGTGGTTCTTTTTCATATACATCCAAAGCACAACCATAAAGTTTTCCTTGTTTTAGCGTTTCAGCTAATGCAACAATATCTACAACATTTCCTCTTGAAGTATTAATTAGTATTGCATCTTTTTTGCAAAGATTTAATAGTTTTCTATCTATTAGATGAAAGGTTTGTTTTGTTAGTGGAGTGTGTAAGGAAATAATATCGGAGTTTTGCATAAGTTCTTCCAAAGACACATAAACTATATTATGTTTTTTTGCAATTTCTTTCTCACTTTTGCTATATGCAATAACGTTACATCCCATTTTCTGCATTAGTAGTGCTGTTTCCATTCCAATTAATCCTGTACCAACAATGCCTATGGTTTTTCCATAAAGCTGTCTTCCTAAAAAGTCTCCTCTGGTGGATAAACTCCTTGTTGCTTTATCCATAATGGTAATGTTGCGATATAGGTCTAAAACTAATCCTAAGACAAGTTCAGCTACTGCTTTTGTTGCATAATTTGCAGCATTTTTTACTATAATATTATTGTTTTTGCAATAGTTAATATCAATATGGTCTAAGCCAGTGAAGGCAATGGATAGCATTTTTAAGTTTTTTGCTTCTTTTAATATATCTTCACTAAGGGGAATATTGGAAATTATTGCTATATCTGCATTTTTTATCCTTTGTTTTAAAGAAAGGGAATCTTCTTTTCTATCGTTAAAGAATATGAAATTATGTCCCATTTTAAGAAAGTCTTCCTTTATACTTTCTGCTTTTTTAATTGAGATACCTATTGGTTCAAGACAAATGATATTCATTTGAAACTATATTTGTGTATTTTGAAGGTAATAATAAGAAAAGAAAACCTATTTATTCGTTATCAAAAATCACTTTCTTTTGATCAAAGTCTTTTAAATCTTGATAAAAATGCTCCTTATCAAAGTATGTAATTTTACGAGTTTCTATATATTTTGGCTCCCAGCCATCATAAGTGGTTTTCTTAGTCCAGTTGAAAAATTTATCCTTATCGTATTTATAATAGTATTCTATTGCCCAACGTCCTTTTTTATCTTTGGCTATTTCAGATAGAACATAGTTATGTTCATCATAAGTGTAGTTATATGTTAGGGTGATTTTGTCATTAGGATCAAATATCTTTTTTTCTATTATTTGATTTTTGTCATTTAGCAAAAAAGTTTCTCTTCTTGTTTGTTTGTCATTTCTAAAAAAAGTTACCTCTATAACATAATGTTTAAAGTCTCTCTTATATGTTGTCTTTTCAACATTCTTATTAAAGCCGTATGTTGTTAAGGTGTAAATTAAACTATCTTGAGGTCCGTAGAAGTATTCTATTGTTTTTTGTTTTGAGGCATCATCTCCAAAGGTTGTATATTCTGAAAGCTGTCCTTTCCTATTCCATTTATATGTTTGTTTTGATACCATCTTATTTGCACCTCCTAAGGATAGAGGGTATTCAACTGAAACTACCTCTTCCAATCTTCCAAGATAGTTGTAGGAATGAGTAATTGTTGAAACAACTTTTCCGCTTGCTTCAAACAATTCTTCTTTTAATAAATTCCTTGTTATAGTATCGTATGTAAATATTGTGTATCTGTCTTTGTTGCCCTTTATGAAATGTTGTCTTTTTATAAGACGGCGATTCTTATCAAACTCCATTGTGTAATCATCAATGAAACTAACTTGTTTTTCCTTTTGATTGTAGTTTGTGTCGGTTTCATACTTTTGATATTTCACTTCCATAGGATAACCCATTAATCCATAATCCTCCGTTGAAACAGGGACGATTTGAGCCTTACTTTCAAATAAAAATAAAAGTAATAAAGCAAAAAATATCAGGTTCTTAATTTGAAATTGTTTCATAAAATATTTTATTTATATGTGCTACAAAGATACAAATATTAATTTATAATTAGTCAAATATCTTATCAATTGTCTCAATTTCTACTCTATATAGTATTTTCTTTCCAAAGGGAGATATTTCGCAGTTTTGGCAAGCGAATAATTGTCCAACTAAACCAAGCATCTCTTCTTGTAAAAGGGATTTTCCATTTTTTAGAGATAGGTGTTTAGACATTGAAAGAGCTATGCGAATACTTTTTGGATTTAATGTTTGGTTTTCTGTGGAGGCATCTTGCATATCAATCAAAATATCTTCCAATGCTTCCTTAGTTTCTTCTGCACTAAGATCATTAGGTACGCCTTTTATATCAAAACTTCCATTCTTATTATATTCCAAAATAAATCCATATTTTCTAATTTCAGAGATTAGATTTAACAAAAGAGAAGTTTGAGTTGGAGAAAAAAAGTGATTGTAGGGGAAAAGTAGTTGTTGAGAAGAAATATCTGAATATTGATTCTTAATAAACTTATCAAATAATATCCTTTGAGAAGCTCTTTCTTGATTTATTATTATAAGACTATTCTTGGTTTTTGAAACTATATATTTATTGTGTAATTGAATTATGTCATTATTTTGATAAGAATTATTCCTATTTGTGTTATCATCTAAGGAAAATAGACTAACGCCATTGGTTTTATTGTTTGAAAAAGTTTTATTGGAATTGTTATTATCATTATTAAAAGGATTGTATGAGGCATCAAAATTTATAAAAGGCTTGATTGGTATTTGTCCCATTTTTAATGGAGGAGCATAAAATTTACTATCAGCTTCAAAATCTATCTGTGTATTTAATGAAAATTGACCTAAACTTTTTTTTACTGCTGCATTTAATACTGCATAAATTATTTTTTCATCCAAGAATCTTACCTCTGTTTTTGTTGGATGAATATTTACATCTATGTTTTTTGGATCAACTTCTAAGTTTATAAAAAATGAAGGATAGCATCCTTGTGGCATTAAATCGGAATATGCCCTATAAACACTATTGGACAAATAGGCAGAACGCATAAAACGATTATTGACAAAAAAGAACTGATCGTCCTTATCCCTTTTTGCATATTGAGCCTTTACTATAAAGCCACTTATCTTCACAACATCTATCTCTTCTGAAATGGGAAGAAGTTTTTCTCTATAGTTTTTACCATAAATATCAATAATTCTTTTTTGAAGACTTTGCTTTTCTATCTTGTGTATTATCTTGCCATTATTTATATAGGTAAATGCAATATCGTGATGTATTATTGCCAAATGCAAAAATTCAGATAGGATATGATTGTTTTCAGTAGTGTCAGCCTTTAAAAAGTTTCTCCTTGCGGGAGTGTTAAAGAAAAGATTCTTTACAGAAATTGAACATCCTTTTTCACAGGCAACAATTTTCTTATTTTTTATCTCCCCTGCCTCTACCTCCAAACAAATTCCCATTTCCATTCCTTCTTGTTTTGTCTTCATTTCTATCTGAGAAATAGAAGAAATAGCTGCAAGAGCTTCTCCACGAAAGCCCATTGTTCTTAAAGAAAGCAAATCTTGTGAAGAGCTAATCTTAGAAGTAGCATGCCTTTGAAAAGATAGAACAGCATCATCTTCACTCATTCCATTCCCATTATCTATGACTTGAATAAGTGTTCTTCCTGCATCCTTTATTATTAATTGAATATTTGTAGAAGAAGCATCTATGGAATTTTCCATTAATTCCTTTACAACAGAACTTGGACGTGAAACAACTTCGCCTGCGGCAATTTGATTGGCTATATTAGTTGGAAGTATTTTAATAATGTTTGACATTTCTTACCACTTCTCAATATAGGTTAATAGGAAGTATAGAGCAAGACTAACAACAGAGGCTATAAGAACAATCTTAATCATAGGCACAGGTTTTCTTAGCTTTTCATCTTTTTTTTCGTTCATTGCCCTACGAAAATCTATCCTTCTTTTATAGTTCTTCCCTTCAATTTCTCCATACTTGGCTTTTAATTGTTCCAATTCCTCTTTTTGAGGATTGTAGAAACGAGGTTTATACTCAAATCTGCGAGGTTTTCTTGTCTGAAAAAATGCCATAATAAATTGTTATTAGAACTAAATATCAGTGCAAAGGTAGTCTTTTTTCTCTTTTTAATAGAAATATGAACTATATTTTAGTTAATTTTGCAAACTTTTATTTTAAATAAGTTGATAACTTACAAAGTCTTTTATTTATGTTAAGCAATGATATTCGTAAGGCATTTTTAGATTTTTTTGAAAAAAAACAACATAAAATTCTTCCTTCTGCATCAATGATTGTAAGGAATGACCCAACATTGATGTTTACTAATGCAGGTATGAATCAGTTTAAGGATATATTCCTTGGAAACTCTCCAATAAAATATCCTCGCATAGCCGATACTCAAAAATGTTTAAGAGTTTCAGGTAAGCATAACGACTTAGAAGAAGTTGGATACGACACTTATCATCACACAATGTTTGAGATGTTGGGCAATTGGTCTTTTGGAGATTATTTTAAAAAGGAAGCTATATCTTGGGCTTGGGAGTTTTTAGTTGATGTAATAGGGCTAAACAAAGATGATATATATGTCACAATTTTTGGAGGAGATGAAAAAGATAATCAACCACGAGATATAGAGGCATTCAATATATGGAAAGAAATTATTGGAGAGGATAGAATAATAGATGGTTCAAAGAAAGATAATTTCTGGGAAATGGGAGAACAAGGTCCTTGTGGTCCTTGTTCAGAAATACATATTGATTTAAGAGAAAAAGAAGAAAAAGAAAAAATTAGCGGAAAACTACTTGTAAATAAGGATAACCCTCTTGTTATAGAAATATGGAATTTAGTCTTTATTCAATTCAATCGTTTAGCAAATGGTTCTTTGGAAGTCTTAGATAAAAAACATATTGACACAGGAATGGGTTTTGAACGCCTAACAATGGCTGTTCAAAAGAAGAAATCCAATTACGATACAGACATATTTACTCCTTATATAGACTTCCTTTCAAAGAAATCAAACAAAAAATATGGAGAAGATAAGATGGCAGATGTTGCAATGAGAGTTATTGCAGACCATATACGCTGTGTTGGCTTTGCAATTGCTGACGGACAATTGCCATCAAATGCAAAACAAGGTTATGTTATAAGAAGAATACTAAGAAGAGCTATAAGATATGGTTATACTTTTCTAAACTTTAAAACACCTTTTCTAAATGAAATGGTGTATATATTAGTTGAGAAAATGTCTTCTCAATTTGAAGAATTAAAACATAATGAAACTTTAATAAAGAAAGTAATTTTAGAAGAGGAACAATCATTCTTAAAAACTCTTTCCAATGGTATAATTAAGTTTGAAAAATATGTAAAAGATATAAAAGGCGATATAGTTGGAGGAGAATTTGCCTTTGAACTATTTGATACCTTTGGATTCCCTATTGACCTTACAGAACTAATGGCAAAAGAAAAGAACCTAAAAGTAGATATAGAAGGTTTCAATAAGTATCTTTTACAACAAAAAGAACGTTCTCGTCAAGATGCATTAATAGATACTGAGGATTGGGTTGAAATAAAAAAGAGTGAAAAAACAATATTCTTAGGTTATGATTCTCTTTTTTCCGATGTAGAAATAGTAAGATATAGGAAGGTAAAACAAAAAGATAAAATATCATTTCAATTAGTTTTTGATAGAACACCTTTCTATGCAGAACTTGGAGGACAGGTTGGAGATAGCGGATATATAGAAAATGAAGAAGAAAAAATAGAAATAACAAATACAAAAACAGAAAACGGATTAACAATTCACCTAACTAATAATCTTCCAAAAAATATTCATGCAAAATTTTCTGCTTATGTTGATGAAAAAAGAAGACATAAGATAGAAAATAACCACTCTGCAACACACCTTATACATAATGCACTTCGTGAAGTTTTAGGTTTTCATGTAGAACAAAAAGGTTCTATGGTGGATAGTGAAAAACTACGTTTTGACTTTTCTCATTTTACTAAGATGACAAAGCAGGAAATTAGGGAGGTTGAGAAAAGAGTGAATCAGGTAATACGTAATAATGTTGTTGCAATAGAAAGAAGAGAAGTGCCAATTGATGAGGCTCGTCGCTTAGGAGCTATAGCTCTATTTGGAGAAAAGTATGGAGATAGGGTAAGAGTTATGCAGTTTGGTTCTTCAATAGAGCTATGTGGAGGAACTCATGTTAAGGCTACAGGTAATATAGGTATGGTGAAAATTATTTCTGAAACAGCAATAGCAGCAGGAATAAGAAGAATAGAAGCAATAACAGGAGAAAAAGTAGAGGAATATTTAAATGATATGGAAGATAAAATTGAAGAAATATCATCTTGTTTGCAACAACCAAATATTGTCTTTGCAGTAAAAAAACTAAAAGAAGAAAACCAACAACTAAATAATAAGATAGAAGCTCTTGAAAAAGACAAAACTCAAGAGTTGTTTAATGAATTAAAAAATAAAGTAGAGAAAATTGAAGATATGCAATATGTAGAGTTTTCTTCTGTCTTTTCATTAGATATTTTAAAGGATATAGCTTTTAGATTTAAAAATCTCTACAATAATGAAAATTTCTTTTTCATTGCATCAACAACAATAAATGATAAACCTTCACTGCTTCTAATGCTTTCAGATAATATAGTAAAGAAAGGAAAGAATGCTTCAACAATAATTAAAGAGGCTTCAAAACTTATTCAAGGTGGAGGAGGAGGACAAAACTTTTTTGCAACAAGCGGAGGAAAGAATAAGGAAGGAATAAAGGACGCAGTAAAGAAAATAAAATAATTAATTTTTGAATAATATAAACATAATTTAATGAAGAACATTCGCAATATAGCAATAATTGCACACGTCGATCACGGAAAGACTACCTTAGTTGATAGAATGCTTTATCAAGCAAAACTATTTAGAGATAACCAAGAAAAACAGGAACTCATACTTGATAGTAATGATTTGGAAAGAGAAAGAGGTATAACAATACTATCAAAAAATGTATCTATACGTTATAAGGATTGTAAGATAAATATAATTGATACTCCCGGTCACAGCGATTTTGGAGGAGAAGTAGAAAGAGTGCTTAATATGGCAGACGGAGTACTCCTATTAGTTGATGCCTTTGAAGGTCCAATGCCTCAAACTCGTTTTGTTCTACAAAAAGCAATAGAACTTAATTTAAAACCAATAGTAGTAGTAAATAAGGTTGATAAACCAAATTGTAACCCTGAGGAAACACAAGAAAAAGTATTTGATCTAATGTTTAATCTTGGAGCTTCTCAAGAACAATTGGACTTTCCAACAGTCTTCGGTTCTTCAAAAGAAGGTTGGATGAGTGCAGACTATCGTAAGCCAACACAAGATGTAGCCTATCTTTTAGATCAAATCTTAGAACATATCCCTTCTCCAAAGGTGGAAGAAGGTACAACACAACTTATGATATCTTCATTGGATTATTCATCCTACGTTGGTCGTATTGCAGTTGGAAGATTACATCGTGGAACCCTTCAAGCAGGGATGGATGTTATGCTATCAAAGGCAAATGGAGAGAATATAAAATCTAAGGTTAAGGAACTTTACACCTTTGAAGGCTTAGGAAAAGAAAAGACAAAGGATGTAATTGAAGCAGGAGAAATATGTGCAGTCTTAGGAATGGATAATTTTGATATAGGAGATTCTATTTGCGATATAGAAAATCCCGAACCTCTACCTCCAATTAAGATAGATGAACCAACAATGAGTATGTTATTTACCATAAATAATTCTCCATTTTTTGGAAGAGAAGGAAAGTTTGTTACATCTCGTCATCTAAGAGATAGACTTTATGCTGAATTGGAAAAGAATTTAGCTTTAAAGGTACAAGATACAGATTCACCCGATTCATATATTGTTTTTGGAAGAGGAATATTGCATCTTTCCATTTTAATAGAAACAATGAGAAGAGAAGGATATGAATTGCAATTAGGACAACCAAAGGTTATAACAAAGGAAATAGATGGAAAGAAATGCGAACCTATTGAACAACTAACAATAGTTGTACCTGAACAATTCTCTGGTAAGATAATAGAATTAGTAACTATGCGTAAGGGGGAAATTGTTTCAATTGAACAAAGAGGAGATAGAACACAATTGGAATTTTCCATACCTTCAAGAGGTATAATAGGACTAAGAAATAATGTTCTTACAGCATCAGAGGGTGAAGCTATAATGGCACATCGTCTTAATGGTTTTGAACCTTGGAAAGGGGAGATTGCAGGAAGAAGAATGGGGTCTTTAATATCAAAAGAAACAGGAACGGCAATTGAATATTCAATAAATAAACTTCAAGATAGAGGACGCTTTTTTGTTGATCCGGGAGAAGAGGTCTATACAGGTATGGTTGTAGGAGAGCATATAAGACCTGATGATTTGGTTGTAAATATTACAATAACCAAGAAATTGACCAATATGCGTGCCTCAGGAAGTGATGATAAGGTATCAATAGCTCCAGCTATTCATTTCTCTTTGGAAGAATCTATGGAATATATAGGAAGTGATGAATATTTGGAAGTAACACCAAAAAGTTTAAGGATAAGAAAAATTATCCTTGATGCCAATCAAAGAACAAGAGCACAACATAGCAATCAATAATCTGCATTTTTAAACTTCATTTCCTTGCAATATTCACGCACAAGGGTAAGGTAAGAGGAAAAGAACGCCTGCATTTGGCATTATAACTTGCTGATAATGGTTTCAAGCTCTTTATCAATGAGAGGGTTATACCCTTCAAAAATTGGATGATTTTCTTTCTTGTTTTGGATAAAGGGATAGCAATTAGAGAATTAAAAAATTAAAAAAGGTAACTTTATAATGCCTTAATAAAGTCCTTCCATTGCTTATCGGTAGCACCATGTTTTTTTACAATGGTTTCTAAATCTTCCAATGAAAAGTTCTTCTTACTATGTGCTAAGGCATAAAATTCTTTAATGGCTAAAATAAAATTATCCTCACCTATTTGTTGAGCAAAACAATTTATTAT
>JAISIA010000039.1 GCA_031262295.1 Bacteroidales bacterium
AAAAATTTAATTAAAAAAACAAAATCCTTATTTTTCCAGAAAAAAAACGAAGAAATATTTAAATAAAACGCTGTTTTATTTTGCTAAAACGAAGAAATAATTTACTAAAACGAAGATTTATTTAAAGATAATAAACTAATAATTAATCTATTATATTGATATTAAAAATAAAAATAAGTATTGGGAGAATTAAGACTTTATTGCCCTTAAAGGAAACTTTGTTTCGGCAAAGATACAAAATTATTTTGACAAATGCAAATGGGGTTTTCCAAATTGGGATGTTCAGAACTTTAACATTTGAAGAAAAAAATGTTAAAAATTTTTTCTAATTATTAAAATTTTGTTTTTTAGCTTTCTTGCTTCCTTCGTAAAGTTCATATTTACAGAACTTACATTCCAAGTTTGAATTGAATATTGTAATCTTTCTTGATGGTCTTAATCCCACATGTTTTAATGCTTCAAAGTCGGAAGATATTATCCATGCCTCATTATTTGAGTATTTGTTCTTAAAGGCTGAACCTATTTGTTCATAAAGATAGAATATATCGTCCTCTTCCATTCTTTCTCCGTATGGAGGGTTGGTAATTATTAGGGTTTTCCCCTTTGGTGGCTCTTGTGTTATTATATCGTTTCTAAATAATTTAATATCAAATTGCAATTTTGCATTTGTTATATTTTCTTCGGCTATTCTAATCGCCTGACTTGACACATCCGACCCCCATATCTCATAGTCAAATTCTCTAATTTCTTTATTTGCTTTTTCAACAACACCTTTCCATATAATAGGAGAAAATTCTCCCCATTTCTTAAAGGCAAAATCCTTTCTATAGTATTGAGCTGGTATATTATTTGCATACATTGCAGCCTCAATTAAAAGTGTTCCACTTCCGCACATAGGGTCAAAGAAATTGGTATCCCTATTCCACCCACTCAATTGGATTAGTCCTGCTGCTACAACCTCATTTATTGGAGCTACTCCTGTCTTTTTCCTATAATTTCTCTTAAAAAGGCTATCTCCACTGCTATTTAGAGAGACTGTTACCTGATTTTCGTATATATGAAGATTTAATATTATATCGGGATCTACTTTATTTATTGAGGGGCGAATGGCGAATTTCTTCCTCATTCTATCGCAAATTGCATCCTTAGTCTTTTGTGAGGCATAGAGAGAGTGCGTAAATATGCTACTATTTACAACATATTCTATACAGAAATTTCCATCTGGGTTTATGAATTTTTCCCATGAAAAAAGAAACACCTTATCATATAGTTCTTTTTCATTATTTGCTTCAAATGTATATATGGGTTTTAGTATGGAAATTGCTGTTCTTAGAAGATAATTTGCCTTATATAGCATTGTCATATCGCCAGAAAAGGCAACAGCACGGCTTATTTTTTCTATATCTTTTGCTCCTAAGTTCTCCAATTCCTTAACCAAAACATCCTCTAAGCCAAAAAATGTTTTGGCAATCAACTTAAAATTTGTCTCCATTCTTTATTCTTGAGCTTTCTTATTAGTCTTTTCTAAAAATTCTTTTGCATTTACAAGCACTCTTTCGTGGAAAGCCTCCCCTATTTGTCCTCTTTCGTCAAATGCTTCTATTAAAAATCTTATCTTTCTTCCTTCAATGCTTGTCACAATACTTTTACAATATACCTCCATTCCAACAGGTGTTGCCTTTATATGTTTTACATTTATTAGGCTTCCTACACTTGTTATTCCATTGGGAAGGAATCCTTGAATGCTATTATGAGCTACCTCTTCCATAAGGGCAATCATTGCGGGTGTTGCAAAGACTTCAACTAATCCAGAGTTGAACACCTTTGCTGTATCTTTTTCTTGAACTATAATTCTTTTTTCTCCTACTTGTGCTCTTGGTATTTTTGTTTCCATATATCTAAAAATTCTTTTTGTGCTTTTTTATAATCTTCGGGCAAACCTATATCAATAAAGTATCCATTGGTTATATATCCAAAGAAGTCTTCATTTTTTATATTAGGTTCAATATAATCTTTTTCAAAAGAAAAATTTTCTATTTCCTTTTCCATAGAATTGAATATTGTTCTTTTTAGAAGATAGACTCCTGTGTTAATAAGACCTTTTTGACAAAAGGTTTTCTCTTTAAATTCAACTATTCTATTGTTTTTTATTTCTACTCTGCCATAACGAGAAAAGTTTTCCATTTCCTTTAAAAGAAAACTTAGGGTTGAATTGTTTTCTTTGTGAAATTTATAGAAGTTATCTAAGGAAAACTCAATAAAGGAATCTCCATTTAATACAAGGACATCCTCATCTGTTGTCTTTTCTAAGGCAAAGCATATTGCTCCTCCTGTACCTAAGGGATATTTTTCTATTGCATAATTAAGATTAACTCCTTCAAAAGAGTCTTTATAATAATCTATTATCTTTTCAGAAAGATAACCAGTAGAGAGTGTAATGCTTTTTATTCCCTTTTGCTTTAAATATCTTATCAAATAGGTTAAAAAAGGAATATTATTTATCTCTGCCATTGGCTTAGGCACATTAGAAACTACATCTTTTAATCTTGTACCTTTGCCTCCTGAAAGAATTATTGCTTGTTCTATTTTCATTTATTTATATACTCCAAACTTGAAGTCCCTCTTCTATAAATTCAAATCTTCTTACTGCTCCGCCAAAGGTAGAAAGTGCTTCTATGACTTTATATCTTGTATCTTGGGGACAATAGAAAAAAATGTAGCCTCCTCCTCCTGCTCCTGAAATTTTTCCTCCTAAGGCTCCGCAATCCATTGCTGCATTATAAACTTTTTCAAACAAAGAAGTGGATATTCCTTCTGCCATAAGTTTTTTATATTCCCAACCAATATTAAGAATACTTCCAATTTCATTTAGATTATTTTTCAGTAATGCCTCTTTCATTAGTATTGCTTGCTCCTTTAATTTGTGCATAGCCTCTATACTTTGGGTATTATTCTTTGCAACGTTGCTTTGTTGTTTTTTTATAATGTCGGAAGAATCTCTTGATGTTTGAGTGTAATATAAGACAATATTTCTTGATAATTCATTTAATGTGTCTTGTTTTACTCTAAGAGGATTTACTATAACCTTATCTTTGGTAAATTCCATAAAGTTAAAGCCTCCGAAAGTTGCAGCATATTGGTCTTGTTTGCCTCCTGAAAGAGATAAATCCTCTCTTTCTATGCTATAAGCCAAAGAAGCAATTTCATATTCTCCCAAAGGAAGTTTCAAAAGCTCAACAAATGCTCCCACAACTGCTACAACTAAGGTTGAAGATGTTCCTAATCCACTCCCAGAAGGTGCATCCACAAAGGTATGTATATCTAATGAAAGTTCTTTTTTAGAGAAATCCTTTACTATTCTATTGTATATTGCTTTTAAAAGATTGATTTGTCCATCTATTGGTAGGGTTTTACAGCTTTGAAAAGAATATTTTTCATTCTTATCTTCAAGAAAAAATCTCACCTGATTTTTTTCTGTTGGGATTATATCGCAGTAAGCATACAAAGATATTGTTGCATTTAGTATGCAACCTCCAAATATATCCGAATAGGGTGAAACATCCGTCCCTCCACCTGCTAAACCCAAACGCAAAGGAGCCTTACTTCTTATTATCATAAGCTGTTGTTTGTTTATATAATTTTTTAATTGCCTCACTCATTCTTTCCCATGAGTATTTCATTTTTTCTTGCTCTATCCCTTCAATGAAGGATGGACTACTTTCACAAAAGGAAACTAAGGCATCAGATATTGACTTAACGTTTGCCTCTACTACATATCCTACCTTATTATTAGGGATAATTTCTGCCAAACCCCCAACATTAGTCACCAACATAGGCTTTTCAAAGTGATAACTTATTTGAGTAACTCCACTTTGTGTTGCATTCCTATATGGAAGAACAAGAAGGTCGGTAGCACAAAAATAATTTTTAACCTCGCTATCGGGGATAAATCTTGGATGAAATATAACTTTATCTTCCAAATTCAACTTTTTTACCATATCATAATAGGGAGTTGAATCCTCATAAAACTCTCCTGCAACTACCAATTTAATTGGATATTTTCTTAATCTTTCATCAGAGAGTGCCTCAAGAAGCATATCTAAGCCCTTATATTTACGAATTAATCCAAAAAATAGTAGATTTATATCCGTTTCTTTTAAATTTAATTTCTCTAATGCTTCTTTCTTTGAAATCTTTTCGCCAAAATTGTCAAATAAAGGATGAGGTGAGAGTATTCTTGGCTTTATTGCCTCAAATGAATATATGTCTTCAAATACCGATTTACTCATTGCAATAAATCCATCTACGCTTTTTGTGAATAGCCTTGTAAGAAATGAATCAAGGAATCTTTTTTCATGAGGAATAATATTATCAATTATTGCAATGATTTTAGTCTTATGGTTTTTCTTTGTTAAGGATAAAATGGTTGAAAAGCATAGAGCAAAGAAAGGCATCCAATATTTTACTATTACTATATCGGGCTTTTCTTTCTTTAATTTAAGCCCTACTTTTATCCAAGAGAAGGGATTTATGGAATTAATTGAGCGAATAATTGGAAAGGAATTATGATTTATTTCTGTGGAATATTGACTTTTCCCCGGGAAAAGAAAGGAAGGGTATTGCAAAGAAAAGGTTTCTATTTTTACCTCATCGTTTTGTTTTGAAAACTCTTCAATAAGTCTTTCATTAAACAAAGCAAGACCTCCCCTATAAGGATAAGCTGTTCCAATAAGTGTTATTTTCATATATTTTATTAAAGTTTCCTCGCCCCGTATATATAAGTTTCCATATTCAAATTGTCTGCATCAGCCAAAGAATATCTTATTATATCTTCTTTTTTTATTGTTTCTATGAATTTATCTTCAAAAATCTCCACTCCATCTCTTTGCAAT
Organism: Bacteroidales bacterium; assembly: GCA_031262295.1. Classification (GTDB taxonomy): domain Bacteria; phylum Bacteroidota; class Bacteroidia; order Bacteroidales; family P3; genus UBA10566. The sequence continues at coordinate 4,893 of JAISIA010000039.1, forward strand.
ATTTTGGCATAATCCTGTCCAAATACTCTTAAATGGTCTTTTTGTCCAAAGTGTTTCTCTCTTTCCAAAGGGTCGGTTATTGTTTTATCTTCGTAGGTTTTTTCCCTACTTGAATTAATTGGGGATATTAGAATTGCCATTCCGTCTTTTTTCAATATGCGATAAATCTCTTTTAATGCCATATCCAAGTTTTCAACATGCTCTAATATGTGATTTGCCATAATAATATCAAAACTTTCATCTGAAAATGGCATATTTTCAACATTAAGATATACATCTGCCCAAGGAGATTCTAAATCGGCTGTTGTATATTCTAAATTTTCTAATTTTCTAAAATATTTTATAAAACACAATTCAGGAGCTATGTGAAGGAATTTTCTTTTCTTTGTGAAAAAGTCTGTTTTCTCCTTTAAGAAAAGCCACAAAAGACGATGTCTTTCTAAGGATAGGCAGTTTGGACAAAGGGCATTTTCTCTTGAAATCACGTATCCGTAGGGAAGAAACTTTCTATAATGTTTATTACATATAGGACATTTAACCCTATTTCCAAGATAAAATATCTTTACAATCTTCATTGCAAAAAATACAATCATCTGAAGATATTTACGAGGTATATTTCTAAGAAAGAATCTTATTAATTTTTTCATCTATTTTTCTTAATATTTATTAGCCTATTCTCAATTTCAATCCTGCAATTATTGTATCTATTCTAAGATTAAAGACGCTGTGCATTTCAGATGCCATTCCAAAGCCACAATTATCGCAAACCCCATACGTTTTTCCTGTACATTCTTTAAGGCGTGTTCCATCTACTAATATGAAATTTGCAATCCAACATCTTTTTTTGAAGTTATTTTCCTTCATAAGTTTTAATCCGCTTATTGAATTCATTATTGGATAGCCTTGTTTTTTATACTTTATTATTGTGTTTATTGCATTTATTCTTTTTTCTTTATCAATTTGCAGATACTCTGTCCCTGAAAAAGGAGTGTGAAAATTAAAAGATATTTTCTTTATATGAGGATTTTGTTTTACATATTCCAAAGTCTCTTCAATAGAAGGATAATTCAAAGAGTTTATAACCATATTAACAGAAAGAGCTTTGTGCAAAGACAAAGATATATTCTTATCTAACTTCTCAAAAGTTCCCTCTCCACGTATTTGATTGTGATATTTCCCCACTCCATCTAAGCTAATCCAAAGACTATCTGCTTGTAATTGCTCAAAGGGATTTTGAGCATTTGTGGTTATTGTCGTAGAAAAAAATCCAATTTCCTTAGCAAGAGAAACCAAAGAGTTTATATCCTTGCCATCTTCTTGCCATAATGTTGGCTCCCCTCCTTCAAAATCCACAAACCTTGCACCTTTTTTGTAGGAGTATTCCAACTCTTGTTTTATTTGAGAATAGGATTTCATTATTGGATTCTCTAAATTATAGACAGCACAATGACGACATGATAGATTACATTTATCTGTTATGAATATAACACTTTGAAGAGGAATTTCCTTTCTTAGAAATTTCACCTTAAAAAACCAAAATGCCAAATAGAAAAACTGCTTCATAATGTAATTAAGGAATAATATTTATAATAATTAGGATTAAACAAAATAGTGTAACGAGGTTTCGGGACAAATACCATCTAAACATAAACCAAGAAATTCCTGCTTTTTGAATTTCTTCCCACCTTTCCATAGTAAGTAAATACCATTTTGGTTTTTCATTAAAAGGAATATCCAAAGCAAAATCCCTTAAAGAAAGGTATAATTTTATTGCAATAGGTAAGGAAATTAAGACAAAAATATATTTCCATGAAAAATATCCAAGAATTATTCCAAGAATTATTATAAAAAATGGAATAAAGCTAAACGCCCTTGTTGCAATTAATCTGTTTTTATTGCTTTTTAATAGATGGGCAAGAGTTTTTTTACCTATTGAAGTATCACATGGCATATCCATAACAGAGTGTGAATATACAATATTAATAACTAAGAGACCAATTGCCAAAGAAACCAAAAACAAAGGTAGGCTATACTCCCCGCAAGAGGCGAAAAACATTCCTACCATTAATAATGGTCCAAATATGATTCCAATTACCAACTCTCCAAATCCTCTATATGATAATCTAATTTTTGGAAAGGAATAGCCCAATCCTAAAATTGCAGTAGTAAGTATAAGCCACAATATGGAATATCCTCTATGGTAAATTATAATTAGTGCAGAAATTAATGCTAAGGAAAGGAATATGATAATGGCAATAAGCAATTGTTTTGTTGTTGCTTGTTTATTAATTAGGTAATCGCACTTTGCTATCCTAATTCTCATACCTTCCACAGCCTTTTCCCTTCTATTTACATCTCCATTCTTATAATCAAAATAGTCATCTGCCATATTTAAACCTAAATGTGCAAAAACTACTCCAATGAGTGCAATAATTGATAGAGAAAAAGAAAAGTTGGGGTTATTATATGCCATTGCAATGGAAAGCAGTGCAGGAAAAAAACTTTGTGCAAGAGCAGTATAGCGGGCATTATCAAACCAAAAGCCAATCGTTTTTAACATTTTAATAACTTTTTTACAAGTAAAAATCTTCTGCAAAGATATTTAATTTTCTTATCTTTTATTTTAAGTAGAGTATATTTAGGTAAAAAATCATAAAGATTATAGTTTATTTTTTCCGAACGCTGTTTTAATTTACTAAAACGAAGATTTATTTTATTCCCGTATGCCCAAATCCTCCGTCTTGTCTTTGAGTAGTATTTAGTTTTTCTGCAATAACCCAAGAGACTCTTTCATGTTTTGCAACCACCATTTGACATATTCTTTCATTAGGTTTGATTTCAAAGACATCATTTGACAAATTGACCAATATAACATTTATTTCGCCCCTATAATCTGCATCTATTGTGCCGGGAGAGTTTAATACTGTTATCCCATTTTTTACAGCCAATCCCGAACGAGGACGAATTTGAGCCTCGTATCCTTGTGGCAATTCAATAAATATTCCTGTTGGAACAAGAACTCTTTCTAATGGTTTTAGGAAAATTGATTCCTTAATATTTGCTCTTAAATCCATGCCTGCTGATTGCTCTGTTGCATATTCTGGAAGTGGATTATTGGATAGATTTACTATTCTTACTTGCATATTTCTTTAATTTTTACATCACAAAATTATACAATTTTTCCCATTTATAAAATAAAAACTTTCTTAAATGAAATATAAGTTATAATTTTGCAGTTTCTTAATAAAGAGAATTAAAAAGAATATTAATTAAAATAAACGAAAAACTTTTATGGTTAAAGTAGCAATTAATGGATTTGGTCGTATTGGTAGAATATCTTTTAGAAATTTACAAAAGAAAAAGAACTTAGAGGTTGTAGCAATTAACGATCTAACAGATGCAAAAACGCTTGCATACTTATTGAAATATGATTCTGTTCACGGGGTTTTAGATAATGAGGTTTCCTACGAAGGAGATTATCTTATTTTTGACGGAAAAAAGATTCGCATTTACGCTGAAAAAGATCCTCAAATGCTTCCTTGGAAGGAACTAAATGTTGATATTGTCATTGAATCAACAGGAATTTTTAAGACCAGAGACTTAATGTCAAAGCATATAAAAGCGGGTGCAAAGAAGGTAATTCTAACAGTTCCTTCTTCAAAAGCAGAAGATGTTGATGCCACTGTTGTGTTAGGGGTTAATGATAACATCCTTTCAAAGGACACAAATCTTGTATCCAATGCTTCATGTACAACAAATTGTTTAGCTCCAATAGCGAAAATCATCCACGATAACTTTGGTATAGAAAGAGGATTGATGAATACAGTACATGCATATACAAATGATCAACGTCTATTAGACCTCCCTCATAAAGATTTACGAAGAGCAAGAGCTGCTTCTGTCTCAATTATTCCAACCAGTACAGGGGCTGCGAAGGCTGTAGGCTTGGTTATACCAGAACTAAAAGGTAAATTGGACGGACTATCTATGAGAGTTCCTACTCCAGATGGCTCTGTTGTTGATGCTACATTCATATTAAGTAGGAATGTAACTAAGGAAGAAGTTAATGAAGCCGTTAAAAAAGCTGCCCAAAACCAAATGAAAGGCATAGTAGAATATACAGAGGACGACATAGTAAGCCATGATATTGTTGGAAATCCTCATTCTTCAATATTTGATGCTTCATTAACTATGGTCTTAGAGGGCAATATGGTTAAGGTAATTGCTTGGTACGATAATGAAAATGGTTATTCCAATAGAGTATGTGATTTAACAGAAAAACTTGGAACCTTATTATAATTAACTAAAAGAAATATCCTTTTTTTAAAGTCTTTGATTTTAAAGGAAGGATATTTCTTTTTTATTTGTTTTAACTAAAACTCCCAACAAAGAAGTTAATAATGGATACAAATAAATACGATTCTCGTGGTGTTTCTTCTTCAAAGGAAGATGTGCATAATGCAATAAAGAACATTGATAAGGGGCTTTTCCCAAATGCTTTCTGCAAGGTGGTTAGGGATTACCTTACTATGGATGAAAAATATTGTTTAGTTATGCATGCCGATGGTGCAGGGACTAAATCATCTTTGGCATATATGTATTGGAAAGAAACAGGCGACTTGTCCGTATGGAAGGATATTGCAATTGACTCCATAGTTATGAACCTTGATGACTTACTTTGCGTTGGGATAACAAACAATATACTCTTTTCTTCCACAATTGGAAGAAACAAAAAACTAATCCCCTTTGAGGTAATTGCCTCTATTATTAATGGAACCGAAGGATTTTTGGAACAAATGCGTTCTTGGGGAATAGGAATCTATTCAACAGGAGGAGAAACTGCTGATGTTGGAGACTTGGTTCGTACAATTATTGTGGATAGTACTGTTTTTGCAAGAACGAAAAGAGAAGATATTATTTCAAACAAAATAAAAGAGGGAGATGTTATTGTGGGTTTGGCATCCTTTGGTCAAGCCTCATACGAGCAAAAGTATAATTCTGGCATGGGAAGTAATGGATTAACCTCAGCAAGACACGATGTTTTTTCTAAGGCTTATGCAAAAAAATATCCCGAATCCTTCGATAATAACCTTGATAACGATGTTGTGTATTGCGGAGAAAAGCTATTAACTTCTCCAACTAAGGTTTCAGGGGTGGATTGTGGCAAAATGGTACTTTCCCCAACAAGAACCTACGCTCCTATAATAAAGAAAGTATTGGAAAAACACAGAAAAGCCATTAATGGAATTATTCATTGCAGCGGCGGAGCACAAACAAAGGTTTTGAATTTCATTGAAAACCTACACATTATTAAGGATAACCTATTTGAAATTCCACCTCTTTTTGAGATGATTCAAAAAGAAAGCAAAACATCTTGGCAAGAAATGTATAGGGTATTTAATATGGGACATCGCATGGAGATATATACAGACAAGGAAACGGCGAAAGATATTATTGAAATTAGCAAATCATTTGATGTGGATGCTCAAATAGTTGGAAAAGTAGAGGCTTTTAAAGGAAAGAAAGTTACTATCCATTCTCAAAATGGAGAATTTACATATTAAAATTCTCAAAAAACAAAGGAAAAGACTTACTTATACAATCCCTATTATCTATTTCTAAGTTTTCTTTTATTAATTTAACAAGATAAAAAGCCATAGCTATTCTATGGTCATCGTATGTTTTTATAATTATATTCTTATTTGGAATATTGCTTTTCTCTATTGGCATAATAGTAAAGCTCTCTTTGTTTATAATAACTTTTGCTCCCAAAGAAATTAATCCTTCCTCTACTGCACTCAATCTATTACTTTCCTTGTATTGAAGATTGTTTATTCCATAGAAAATTACCTTTTTGCCCGAAAAATATCCGCTTACAGCAAGTGAAGGAAACATATCAGGAGAGTCAATAAGATTAAATGATAGTTCATCTTTTGAATTGGAGGAAGTATTATCATAAGAAAGAATTATATTCTTATCAATAAATTGTGTTCTTATTCCTAATAATGAAAAATAATCCTTAGCTTTGCTATCTGCTTGCAAGGAATTGGGAAAAAGATTTCTAATAAATATTTCTCCCTTTCTTTGTAATGCTAATTGTTCATAAGCAAAGCAGGCAGAGGACCAATCATTTTCTATTTCAATTTCCTTTATTTTGTATTCCGACTCTGGAATTTTTATAATATTATCCCCTATTTTTTCAACCAAAATCCCAAATTGCCTCATAAGGGATATTGTTAGGTTTATATAAGAAAAGGATGTCTTATTGTCTTTTAGTCCTATTTCCAATCCCCCTTTAAGATATGGAGAAATTAAAAGCAAAGATGATACAACCTGACTTGTAATTGTATTATCTATTTCAATCTTTATTCCGCCCCTAATTAAGCCTCCTTCTATGGAAATTGGGAGATTATTTTCCTTATCTAAGTAATTTATCTTTGCCCCTAATAGTCTAAGAGCATCAACTAAGGGATAAATTGGTCTATTCTTTTGCATTTGCTCTTGTGCATCAACAATCCAAAAACCTTTTTTCAAAGCTAAGATAGATATAATAAAGCGAGTAATTGTTGCAGCATTATAACAGAAAAAGGTTTTGTCTTTCCCTTCTTCTATTTGTTTAATAAGGTTGCTCATAAGGAGGGTATCTAAGGAAGCGTTTATCTTTATATTATCCCTATTTTCTCCTTTAAGAAAATAAATTACAAGCAAACGATTAATTATACTTTTTCCTTGAGGAAGGAATAACTCTTTCACTTAATCTCTATCTTATAATCCTTAATCTTTCTATAAAGAGTCCTTTCTGAAATTCCAAGACTACTTGCAGCAACAGAGCGTTTCCCTTTTGCCTTTTGCAGGGCTGAAACTATCATTCTTTTTTCCATATCCTCCAATGTTGCAAAATTATCCTCTATTTCTTGATATGCCTCCTCCATTTCTTCGGAATATTCATTACTATCCTCTATTTCCTCATCAGAATTATTGGAATTTTTATCTGAAAATATTAATTCCTCATCCTTTTTTTCAGGATGTATTAGAAGTGGATTCTTATTTTTATTACTCAAAAACTCTTTTATGAACTCTTTTATATCGTCTATCTCCTTTTTAAGCAAGGAGATTTGTTGCTTATTGCTTATTATGGTTAAAAGAATATCTTTATTGCTGGAAAAATTGTCTCCTTCCACCAAAACAGGAAGAGTTTCTATTGGAGGTATATACTCTTTTAGGGTTTCCAAAGTTATGGTTTTCTCCTTTTCTATTATGGAAATCTGTTCTGCAACATTCTTTAATTGACGAATATTTCCCTTCCAACGATAGTTTAATAGGTAATTTCTTGCTTCAAGAGTAAGATTTATTACCGGCATGTGATATTTCTCTGCTTGTTCAACATAGAATCTGCGAAACAAAAGGTATATATCATCCTTCCTTTCTCTTAGAGGTGGAACAAAAATTGAAACTTGACAAAGCCTATAATAGAGATCCTCCCTAAAACGCCCCTTTGCAATTGCATCTAACAAATTTACGTTTGTTGCAGCCACTACCCTAACATCCACTTTTTGCGTTTTACTTGAACCAACAGGAAGAAACTCTCCACTTTCTAAAACTCTTAGCAATTTGGTTTGCATACTTAGTGGCAGCTCTCCTACCTCATCAAGGAATATTGTCCCCTTATCAGCCTCTGTAAAGTAGCCCTTACGATCTCTATCCGCTGATGTAAAAGCACCCTTTATATGACCAAACAATTCGCTTTCTATCGTTCCTTCGGGTATTGCTCCACAATTTACAGCTATATACTTATTGTGCTTACGCGGACTATATTGATGAATCACCTTAGAGAAGACTTCCTTTCCCACACCGCTCTCTCCTGTGACTAAAACGCTCATATTTGTTATTGCAACTTGCACAGAAATTTCAAGAGCTCTATTTAGCTGAGGATTGTTTCCCCATATTCCAAACCTCGTTTTTATTGATTGAATATCCACCATTGATAAAAGATATTTAGAATGCAAATATACGTTAATTATTACTTTTTTTACATTAAATATCTAAAAGGAAGGAGAAGATATTCAAATAATTTCTCCACCCGAGAGCGTCTTTGCCAAGAAAAATAATCAAATTGCCGAGAATTGTTTAGAGTAATCTCAAAATGCGTTTTCAAACTATTTATAATTGAAGGCTCTTTTCCAATTAGTGCTAATTCGTATTGGTAACGGAAAGAACGATAATCAAAGTTGGCAGAAGAAATAGAAAATACTTCATTATCCACCATAAAGCCCTTAGAATGCAAATTTCCAAGAGTGTAGAACATAAGTGTAACCCCTCCTTGATGCAATTCGCCCAAGTACTTCCTTCTTACAATATCCACTAAATGCACATCGGAATGATAGGGCATAATAACTGTCACCTTAACTCCTCTTTGTGCAGCCTCACATAAACGTTTTCGTATCTTATAACCCGGTAAAAAATATGGACTTTCTATAATAATCTCCTTCTTAGAAAGGGATATCATATTTTGATAGTAGCGTTTTATTGTTTGATTGTAGGGCGTTGGAACATCTTGAAGCAAGACCCAAGAATTGTAGTACTTATTTCTTTTATAACTTTTCTTCTTTGTTGAGTATTTATTATAGGAACGAAAAGACTCCTCAAAAGAGGTTTTAAAGAGCTTTACTAAATTTTCCTCCTCTATCCTAAGATTTAACTCCCTCCAGGAAATGGAATATTCTGTTAGATTTGAAGAACCAATATATGAAATCCTATCATCTATAATCAATATCTTTCTGTGGTTTCTACAATGATTCTTTGAAAAATATCTTCTCTGCCAAAGAATTTTCTTATACACTCTAAGCAAAGCACCACTTTGAACTAATGGCTCAAAAAATTCATTATCAAAATCACTACCCCAAGCATCTATTAGTACCATAACCTTAACTCCCGCCTTTGCTTTCTCAATTAGAATATCTCTAAACTTCTTTCCAAGAGAATCTGTTGCGAAACGATAGGTCTCCAAATAAACACTGCTTTTTGCCTTTGAAATATTTTCCAACATATTGTCAAACAATATTCCATTATCATCAAAAACTCTAAAAAGACTATCCATATAATAAAATTAGTTTTTCTTAACGAGTTTTCCATTTACGTTAGTATTAAGGTTTTTGTTTCAAATTTCCAATATCATTTAATATTAGATTCTTAGCCCAAAATCTTAATTTTTAAAAAATATTTAACATTTTTAACCCCCTTTTTTGCCAAATTTTAACATTTCTTCCTCATAAAAAACACAAAATTTGACGAATTTTTAACATTTTACTCAATTTTTCAATTTTAGAGCATCAAAATTTGTTAAATTTTTTTCAATTTTTTAATTCATTAATTCTCAATATAATTCAAGCAAATTTTAATATAATTTTCCAAAAATTTAATTTAAAAAACAAAATCCTTATTTTTCCAGAAAAAAACGAAGAAATATTTAAATAAAACGCTGTTTTATTTTGCTAAAACGAAGAAATAATTTTCTAAAACGAAGATTTATTCAAAGATAATAAACTAAT
>JAISIA010000050.1 GCA_031262295.1 Bacteroidales bacterium
AAATTTGTCTTTTTCTTGTAAGCTAATAAAGTTTTACCTAAAAGTCAAGTAATGGACGAGTGTAGCAAATAGGCAAAACTTAAAAAAACGCCGTAAGGCGAGAAAAATATTTGTTTGTATTAAAAAATATTTTATTTTTGCCTTTGCAAAATGTTTAAACTTTTAGTTAAGAATATAAAAATTGAGAATGGTGACAAGGTTTTAGAAAGATTAATTTTATTTCATACAGACAGATTAAATCTTAGAAGGGCGGCTTTTGTCGCCCTTTGTTTTTTATAATGGTTTATACTTATAGCAATATAAATTTGTATTCCATTATTTATTATTAAATCTTAGTTATAAATTATAATTGTTATCTTTGCAATTATGAATTTTAAGGATAAGAATGATTATAAATTAGATTTCAAAAAGAATTTAGATAAACTTTCAGAAAAACTACAAAACTATGTTGCCTCTGAAAATGGTGATTGGACAATAAAAGGATTTATTGATATATACAAAAATGTATATACTATCTCATTTGATACTAAAATTATTTCTAAAATTCTTGAAATACACATATTCCCTCAAATTTTGCAATTTGCAAAAGAGATTGGTTATAAGATAATTTTAGCAGAATATCAGAATTATTATCCCGATTTAACTTTTATCAATAAAGAAAATGAAGATATAAAATTTGCTGTAGATTTAAAAACTACTTATAGAAAGAAAAATGGCTTAGCAAGTTTTACATTGGGAAGTCATGGAACTTATTTCAAAGATAGAGATAAGAAAAAGAATATTCAATTTCCTTATAATGCATATTTAGGACACTATTGTTTGGGAATTATTTATAGTAGAACAGATTTATATGATAATATATCCGAAACTGAGATTTATAAGGTAAAAGAATTAGAAAATAAATTTGAAATTATTAATAATAATGTAGAGAAAAGGAAAGTTACAATAGTAGAAAACATAAAAAATATCACTTCTGTTATAAAAGATTTTGAATTTTTCTCTGCTGAGAAATGGAAAATTGCAAGCGATAAACAAGGTTCAGGGAATACTGCAAATATAGGTGTTACTCTTGGTTTGAATGATTTAAAAAATGAAAATGGAGTTTTTAGTCGTCTTGGTGAAAAATGGTTTGATGAATATTGGATGAATTATGGTATAGCAACTATGATAAAAAAAGGAAAGACTATAAAAATAACTAATATAAAAGATTTTCTTGAATTTAAAGGTCGTAATGATTTATTGAATAAAGTTGTTGAGAATAAATATTAAAGATGAAAACTATTGTTCCACCTATAAAAAGCCAGGGTATTAAAACAAAACTCGTTCCTTGGATTATGAATATTGCACCAAAGGTTAATGGTCGTTGGATAGAACCTTTTTTAGGAACAGGAGTTGTTGCCTTTAATGCACAATACAAACAATCCATCTTAAATGATACAAATCCTCATATAATAAATTTTTATAAAGATATCCAAAATGGTATAATTACATCTTCATTAATTAGGCAATACCTACAAAAAGAAGGAAAACTATTGAGTGAAGCCGCAAATGATGGATATGAACATTATCTAAAAGTTAGAACAAGATTTAATAGTGGAGAATTTTCTCCTTATGATTTTATATTTCTTTCCCGCTCTGGTTTTAATGGAATGATGCGTTTTGGAAGTAAAGGCAATTGGAATATTCCTTTTTGCAAAAAACCAAATCGTTTTGCACAAGCATACATCACAAAAATAGTTAATCAAGTTTCAGCAGTATCTAAGATAATTCAATCTGAACCTAACTGGATTTTTTATAACAAATCTTTTGCAGAAATAATTCCTTTGGCAGATGAGAACGATATTATTTATTGTGATCCTCCCTACTATGGAAGAAGTGTTGATTATTATAATGGTTGGACAGAAAAAGATGAGGAATTGCTTTTTGAAATGTTAAGTAAAACAAAGGCTAAATTTATTCTTTCAACGTGGCATCATAATAATTGGCGTGAAAATGAAATGATAAATAAATATTGGAATAGATTTAATATCTTAACAAAAGATCATTTCTATCATAATGGAGGAAATATTGAAAATAGAAAACCAATAGTAGAGGCATTAGTTTGCAATTTTCAACCAATAGAAAAGGATAACATTATTTTTCAAGAAAAACATATCATAAAACAACTTGAAATCCAATTTTCTCAAGAAGCTAATCAATTAGCTTCTTACAAATAGTTTGAAATAGTTATCAAATGTATTAATATGGCTTAAATATTTTTTTTATCTAAAAATTCAATTTTACTACTTCTAAATTTTTGATTGTAGGGTATCCTTGATCGGGAGCATTAGCCTCAAAGGCTGTTCTTATAATTCTTAGATTTATATCATAGACTAATAGTCCTTCAATTTCTGGATTAATAATTCCAAGCATATATTTATATGCAGGTTGAAGTGTTTTTCCATCTTCTGTTTTATAGCAAGAAGGAATGTTTTTCGCTAATTTTTCTCTAAAAAAATCTGAATTTACAGAGCCAAACAAAGAAGTATTACCATACTCATCTCCATCAAGAGTGCAACTTTGTTGGAAAAGAGAAACATTGGTTAAGGAAACAAAAAGAGGATGTCTTACTGTCATAGAAGATGCCTCACGCATAAACTCCTGAGATTTTGGATTAAAATTAATATTTACAAGCATATCAATTAATCCTTTATTGCTTAGGTTTCTCACCATATAATTGGCATCATCAGAAATTAAATCAACACAAACCAAAGGTAGGAAATTACCATATTTTGTTCTGAAAACATGTAAAGTATCGCTAAAAAGCATACCTTCCTTTGCAAGTGGTGAGCATTCAAATATTGAAGGTCTTATCTTATAGGAATAATATGTTCCATTTGGCATAACAACTACATTTTTGCAATAACGCAAAGAATCGTAGAATGTCCCTGCAATAATTATTGCATCATTCTCTTTTGAATATTTTTCCATTGTGGAAATAATATCTTTTTGCATATTCTTAGGTAGGGACATTGAAACCTCAGGAAATACTATGACATTAATGTTTTTTTCTTTGGCAATATTTAGGCATTTTTTTAGCTTTTCAATATGTTTTTGAGGGTTCTTTACAATGGCAAGAGCATTATTAGAATCAACATCATAATCAAAGTTTATTTGAAATTGTCCATAGCGAACAAAGAATCCTCTTTCCTCGGAAAGATAATCTACAAATTTAACCTTTGGCAATTTAATACTAAATTGACCAAAAGATGTAGTTGCAAAAACCAAAAATAATAAATACAATATATTTTTTTTCATATCCTTTGATTATAAAAGAAACAAAGATTATTTAACTACAATAATTTTCTTTATTGTAACATTTGTATTATCTCCAAATATAACCCAATAGCTTCCACTATTCAAATTAGAAACATTTAATTGTAAAAGACTTTCTCCTTTATTAATCTCTCCACTTATTAGTACTTGACCTTTTAGATTAATTACTTTAAAAGGAATATTAGTTTTTGCAGCCTTTGTCATCTCTATTGTTGTTATATCTTTTGCAGGAAGAGGATAGAAATCCTTTAATGAAAGAGAGGTTATATCTTCTTTCCTATCTAATCCAATATAATCGGAATTTCCTTCCACTTGCGTGCCGTATATAAAGGTGTAAAATCCTTTTGGAGCAGGGAAAGGTTTGGTTATTGTTTTACCATTATTTGATGTTGCAGATATGTAATATTCAATAGTGTCTCTTTCTTTTGAAGGATCAATAGGCAAAAGCACTTCATATATGTTTCCATCATAAGGAGCCATATTAAGTTGTTCCCAATTTTCTTCTCCTTTTTTTCTAAAAAATAGTTCAACAGAGGCTATTCCACTTTTGTTTTGTGCAAGTGTTGTAAGCCAAATATTGGTTTGATTATTCTCCAAAGTGTTTAACCATCTTATTGGATAATGATATAATCTTATTGGATTTTCAGCAGGAATTTGTTTTGTTATACAATGTATTGCTCCCCCATAACCATCAAAATCTCTAACATCTATTTCAACAAATTCATATCCGCTATAAGCTTGTTTCATCTTTTCTAATGCCTCTTCATTACCTTGAACATCTCCTGAGGAAGCATTATAAAATACAGGTTGCATTATTGCATTATTAACAAAGGTGTGATTAGAAAAAGATCTTGTATATTGATTGTTGTATTCTATTTGTGAAGAATACCAAGACCCATTATCCTTTGCAGGAAGGGGAATGCGAGTATTATAATATTTTAGTGCAAAAGGAGCAGAGGCATATAATGATGTAATAGAATCCATATTTTGTTCTACCTTTATAGCATCGGATAAGTTAGCCATAGCATCGGGATGTTTTGTTGAAACAAAGGTGCATTCATCAACCATATCGGTGTAAAGATCAATGTGACCTGTACCTCCGTCATATAATAATTTAGGAAGAATTATGCAGCGACTAAGATTCATTAGATGAACTAAACTATCCACTACTTGTGTTTTTGTTAGAGGAGTTTTTATCTCATAATTCCATCCGTATGGATCGTTAGGATCTAAATAGTATAATCCATAGTTATCTTGATTTAATTCATAGACAGCAGAAGATGTGAATAAACTTCCCAATCCATCTACTAATATATTTCCTCCTTCGTATTCTATTGTATTAGTAAAAACAGGGTATCCTGCTTGTTCGCCAATATTCTTACCTATTAAATCATCCAAAGGACGTCCTCTATAGTATTCAAAATCCATAAAACCTATGCTATCCTCTTCTCCGAAGTAGAAAGCAACGGGACCACAATCTCTATACCAAAAAGAATTTCCGGGATTTTCAAAAAAGCGATAGTTTGTTAGGGGAGTACCATAAGTTTCCATGTGTTGTTTTATTGCAGTTGAGTCTTCCCAAGCCCAAATATTTATCCACACAGTTGTATTTTTTTGTATCCCATCTGCCAATTTTCTAAACAATCTTGTTGTTTCACTATTTGAAACATCAGGAGTTGAATATACTGGTTCTAAGACATAGGAGGATGAATAATAAGAAAAACCTTGTCCATCGAATAATTGCTCTGCATAAGAATTGTCAGCAACCGTTCTTGTTATGTAAGGCCAAGTCATAAGTATTGCTTGTACTTCGTCAAATTCTCCTGGATATATCATATCATTGGGAACTTCCAAAGCAGCTTTTTGAATATTCTTTTTGGAATCTTCTTTTGTAGGAGATACTTTTTGTTTTTTGTTTATAGGAGTTCTATCTATTTTTTTAGGAACACGAGAATGTACATTCTTGTAATATTCATTATAGGCATTAGAAGGTGCGGTTTTCATTTCTTCTAATGTTGCTTTTTTCAAAGTATTTATTTTTTCCTTGCTAACTTTTTCCTGAGAGAAGGAATTATTAGTAAGTGCTATTATAAAAAAAGCCAAACATATTGCTATTGTATTTTTCATAAAATGATTCTATTTTTTAATTAATAATTATAAGGATGAATTTCAATTTTGCAAATATATCTATTTTCTCCGACATATTAGCTAAACATACTTTTCATCTTCTCAAAGAAGCTCTTATCTTTTGCACTTGGGTTGGGTTTAAAATTTTCTGATGCTTGTAGGGTTTCAAGAAGTTTCTTTTCTTCTTTTGTATAACTCTTAGGAATCCATACATCAACCCTTACTAATAGGTCTCCTCTTTGGTATCCATTTACATCTGGCAATCCTTTTCCTCTTAAACGATAAACCTTTCCTGAGGTCATACCTTGTTCTACCTTAAATTTTGCAACTCCTCCTAAGGTTGGAACCTCTATTGTTGCTCCTAATATTGCTTGTGGTATTGTTATGTAGGTTTGATGACAAATATTGTTTCCATCTCTTTCAAAGTTTTCATTAGGAAGTTCTTCAATAGCTACAATTAAATCTCCATTAACTCCGTTTCTTGCTCCTGCATTACCTTTTCCTGCAAAGGATAATTGCATTCCATCTGCAACACCAGCAGGAATATTTATTGTAATTACTTCTTCCTTTTTAACTATTCCCTCTCCTGAACAAGTAGGACATTTATCCTTTATTATCTTTCCTTCACCAGCACATTTAGGACATACACTTTGGGTTTGCATATTCCCTAATATTGTTCTTTGGACTTGTGTTATATATCCTAAGCCATTACATTGAGAACAAGTTATTGTTTGAGAACCTTCCTTAGCTCCTGTTCCGTGACAATCAGAACAAGCTACATACTTATTGACTTTTATTTTTTTCTCAACACCCTTTTCTATATCCTCTAAGGTTAATTTAACCTTTATTCTTAAAGAGCTTCCCTTATTAACTCTTCTTCCTCCACGAGATCTTTCGGAAGAAAATCCTGAGAATCCTGAAAAACCAGAAAAGCCTCCTCTTCCTCCAAATATATCTCCAAACATGCTGAATATATCATCCATATTCATGCCTTGTGCTCCTTGACCAAAGCCTTGTCCATCTACACCTGCATGTCCAAATTGGTCGTATTTTGCCCTTTTATCTTTGTTTGACAAAACCTCATAAGCCTCTGCTGCTTCTTTAAATTTTTCTTCGGCATCCTTATCATCAGGATTTCTATCTGGATGGTATTTTAATGCTAACTTTCTATATGCTTTTTTCAATTCATCATCTGTGGCATTTTTTCCAACACCCAGCACTTCATAGTAATCTCTTTTTGTCGCCATTTCTTTTTCTCCTTATTAAATTCCTACAACAACCTTTGCGTATCTTATTACTTTATCATACATAGTATAACCCTTCAATAATACATCAACAACTAAGCCTTTTTCTTTTTCGTTTTCAACAGGGAATTGTGTTATTGCTTCATGAAGATTTTCATCAAATTTCTCTCCCTTTGCAACAATTTCTTTAACTCCTTTTTGTTCTAAAAAAGTTAGGAGCTTAGAATGAATTAATATTAATCCTTCTTTTGCTGTTTGAGGTAAATTATCATGATTGTCCAAATCGTCCATTGCTCTTTGGTAGTCGTCTATTATTGGAAGGAGATCTACTATTGTTTGTTCAGATGCATACTTTATCATATCCACCTTTTCTTTTGCAGTTCTTTTTCTAAAATTTTCAAAATCTGAATAAAGTCTTAGAAATTTATCATTGACCTCTTCCAATTTTTCTCCCATTTTTTCTATCTTATCTTCTGCACTTTCTTCTTTTTCTTCTTGTGACAAAGAGGTATCCTCTGAGAGATTTTCAAGTTCTTCCTCTTGGTTTAAATTTTCATTTTGCTTATCTTGGAGATTTCTATTGTCCATTGTTTTATTCCTTTTTCTTTTAATAAATTTTCTATTCATCGTTTTTCCTATTCAACTTTTATTCCTTTATTATATAAGATGACATATTGTCACAAAATATTGTGTTTTCTAAGACAAAATATCTTTTATTAAAATTACAAATATAAATATTGTTATTAACAATTAGTAGGAACGAGCAAAAACAACTCTTTTATTTGATTTCTTTCCACTATATACGCATTTGCCTTCTTCCTCTTCTCCTTCTAATGGAATACAACGAATGGTGGCTTTTGTCAGTTCCTTAATTTTTTCTTCTGTTTCTGGTGTTCCATCCCAATGACAAAGCAAAAATCCTCCCTTTTCTATCTCAACTAAGAACTCTTCCCAAGAATTAACCTTTCTTGTATTTGTTTGTCTAAAAGATAAAGCTCTATTAAATAGATTTTTTTGAATTTCTTCTAATAAGTTTTCTGTGTATTCATTAACCTTATCCACAGAAATTGTCTCCTTTGTTAAATTATCTCTTCTTGCAACTTCAACTAATCCTTCTTTAAGGTCTCTTGCTCCAAGAGTAATCCTAATAGGAACTCCTTTTAATTCATATTCGTTAAATTTCCATCCAGCACTATATTCTTTTCTATCGTCATATTTTACAGATATTCCTCTGCTTTTAAGAAATGAAATAATTTTATCAGCTTCATTATTTATCATTTCAAATTCTTCATCCGTCTTATAAATTGGTATTATTACAACTTGCAAAGGTGCTAATTTAGGAGGAAGAACTAATCCATTATCATCCGAATGGGACATAATCAAAGCTCCCATAAGTCTTGTTGAAACTCCCCAAGAGGTAGCCCAAACATATTCTAATTTATTTTCTTTTGAAAGGAATTTAACATCAAATGCCCTTGCAAAATTTTGACCTAAAAAGTGAGAAGTTCCCGCTTGCAATGCCTTTCCATCTTGCATCATTGCCTCAATACAATAAGTATCTATTGCTCCTGCGAACCTTTCATTGGGTGATTTTACTCCTTTAATTACAGGCATTGCCATAAACTTTTGGGCAAAATGAGCATATACATCCAGCATTTTCTTTGTTTCTTCAATAGCTTCTTCACTTGTAGCATGTGCTGTGTGACCTTCTTGCCAAAGAAACTCTGCTGTACGTAGAAACATTCTTGTTCTCATTTCCCATCTTACAACATTAGCCCATTGATTGCAAAGTATTGGAAGGTCTCGATAGGATTGTACCCACCCACGATAAGTATCCCAAATTATTGTTTCCGAAGTTGGACGCACAATAAGCTCTTCTTCCAATTTTGCATTAGGGTCGCATTCCAAGCCCTTTTCATTATTTTCCTTTGGCTTCAATCTATGATGAGTTACAACAGCACATTCTTTTGCAAAACCTTCAACATGCTCTGCCTCTTTTTCAAAATAGGATTTTGGAATAAAGATAGGGAAGTAGGCATTTTGATGTCCTGTTTCTTTAAAGAAATCATCCAATATTCTTTGTATCTTTTCCCATATAGCATAGCCATAAGGCTTAATTACCATGCAACCTCTCACTGCTGAATTTTCTGCTAAATCTGCCTTAACTACCAATTCATTATACCATTCTGAGTAGTTTTCAGAACGCTTTACAAGTTTCTTTGCCATATTTATATATTGTATATTGCTTTATTTAACTATATTTGCTGCAAATATACAATCAAAAAACCAAAAAACTTTATTTTGGCACGTATTTTGATATATTTTTAAAGATAAATCTAAAAATAAATAGGTATGAAAACACTAAAATTTAATTTCATCGTAGCATCTATAATAGCTATTCTTACTTTAAGTAGCTGTTCTTTTGATATGGTCTCTATGGGATATGATGATGTATATTACAATCCAAATGATCCAAGTGAGAATTATGCAACAAATAATCAAAATAATTATTCCAAAAAAGCAAGAGCTTATAATGAACGACTCTCTTCAAAGAGTGCTTATAGCGAAAAGTCGTCAGAGGATGAAAATTTAAACAATCAAGAGGAAAATATAGACTCTTTGGGAAATAATTATAGTGATGCATATTCCGAATATAATGAAGATGACTACTACGATTATGCTTATTCTGCAAGGATTCGTCGTTTTCATCGTCCATATTATTGGTCTAATTATTACGATGATTATTATACAAACCTATATTGGTATACCTACGATCCCTTTTATTGGGGTACAAGTATATATTTAGGATATTCATGGTGGTATCCTACATCCTATTTCTATTATAACCCATATTTCTATTACTATAATCCACACTACTATCACGGATATGGTCTTTGGGGAGGTTATCATTCTCATGATTTTTGTTATAATCATTATGGTAGAAACCATAATTACAGATTTGGAAATTACAGAAGTGCTTTTGAATCCAACAATAATAGAGTTCTATCCAAAAATGCCGCAACAGGACATTTCTCTAACACTACAACAAAACAAAGAAATGATAATTCATTGCAAAGAAATGGCGTTAAAAATAGAGATAATAATCGTTATGGAACAGTTTCTCAAAAACAAAATTCTCAAAATGGACAAGTAAAAAGATTTAATAAGCCTATTAGACAAGATGGAAATAGACAATCTAATGATAGAAATGGAATGATTAATACAAATAATCAATTCAAAGATCGTAATATAAATAATAATAGAACAACAAATAATAGTAGAAGTAGAGATATAAAGACTAATAATAGGAATATAAAAACATATAATCCGCCTTCCACATCTCAACCAAGAAGAAATAATGAATTTAGAACAAATAAACGTTCGGCAAATTTCTATGATAATAATAGATCTTCTAATAATAGGACAACAACAACAAGAGAAGTGCGTTCAACAAATAGGACAAATAATTCTTCATCCTCATCTTTCCGTTCATCCTCTTCATCTTTTCGTTCAAGCGGTAGTTCATCTTCACGTTCCACAGGTGGTAGATCAAGAAGATAGATTAATAATTTTAAATAAGATTAGTTTTATTATTACTTTTGCAACATAGTTATCAACAATAAAAAATATGAATCAAATGAAAAAGATACTTTTATATGCAGCTTTCGTTTTGTTTGCAGCAAATGTTTTTTCGCAAACTACAACAGATGCTCTACGTTTTTCTCTTTTGGGACTAAATGGAAGTTCCAATTACATTTCCAAAGCAGGTGCTATAGGAGCATTAGGAGGAGATTTAACCTCTGCAAGCTATAATCCTGCGGGATTAGGACTTTTCAATAGGAATGAATTTTCATTTTCTATGGGTTATTATGGAGCATTCACCAGTTCTTCAATAAATGGAATTAGATTAAGTGATGATAGATCAAATTTCAATTTAGGACATTTAGGAATGGTTCTTGTCGCAAAGCCTTATACTAAGGAGCAGTTGGAAAAAAGTTCTATTAAGGCAGTACAATTTAGCTTTAGTTTAAATAGATTAAATTCTTTTGGCAATAGAACAGTTTTTCAAAGAAATGATTTAAACTATTCATATATTTCTTCAATAATTGACAATGGTATGAGCGATAGTTTTATGGATGATTTCTATAATTCATACGTAGTAGATTTTGATACAATAAACAATGCATATACTTCCGTATTCCAAAATGGGAAATTTAATCAAATGCGTTTCTTTACAGAAGAGGGTTCTTTGGATGAACTAACATTATCTCTTTCAACAAATGTTGAGAACCTTCTTTATTTAGGAGCAACACTTGGAATACCTTTTGGCTCTTATCATAGAGAAGGCTCGTTTATGGAAGAGAGATTGGACGATCAAGGAAAAATAACAGATAGATATGAATATAACGAAACAAAGGATTTATCTGCAGCAGGTATAAATCTAAAAATAGGAGCAATTATAAAACCTGTTAATTGGTTTCGTTTAGGAGTAGCAATACATACACCAACTTTCTATACAATAGAAGACAATCTATATTCAGAAGTAAATTATGAATATGTTTCAGGCACAACTTGGGCTCCTGAAACTTATAGTCTAAGAACCCCATTTAGATTTTTAGGTTCCATTGCCTTTGTTTTGGGAGATAATACTTCTAAGGTTGCAGGGTCAATATCGGCAGATTATGAATATGCTGACTATTCCAATATGAAATATCGTTTAAATGGAAGCATTAAAACAGAAACAGACATAAATAGATTGCTATCTGATATGTATCAAGCTGCAAATACCTTGCGTTTAGGAGGGGAATTGAAGGTTGGACCTTTTGCTTTAAGAGGTGGTTTTGCTTTAATGCAAAACCCATATAAGCCAGATGTAAATGATGCATCTGCAAAAACAATAACCGCAGGTGTGGGTTATAGACATAAAAACTTCTTCTTAGATTTTGCATACGCCTACACAAAGGGTAATAGTAATTTCTTTGAATATGAAAATCCTTCAAACGACAATACAAAAGTTGATTTAGAAACAATAAGACATATAGGTCAAATAACACTTGGCTTTAAATTCTAAGAAATACAATAAAAATTATGGATAATAGCGAAAAGGGCTATAAGAAAATTGAGAGGTACAATCCTCAAACATTAGAAAAACTCGCTTATCACTATAAAGAAATCTTGGATCTAATAGGGGAGGACTCTTCAAGAGAAGGACTATTAAATACTCCTATGCGTGTTGCAAAGGCAATGCAGTTTTTCACTCACGGATATGATGAAGACCCTGTTGAGATTCTTCGTTCTGCAATATTCCATGAAGATTATAAACAAATGGTAATAGTAAAGGATATTGAAATATATTCCTTATGCGAACATCATATAGTTCCAATGATTGGTAAAGCTCACGTTGCATATATTCCAAATGGTACAATAGTTGGAATAAGCAAACTCCCAAGAGTTGTTGAATGCTATGCAAGACGATTACAGGTTCAAGAAAGACTAACAAAACAAATAAAGGAGTGCATACAATCTACATTAAATCCTTTGGGTGTTGCAGTTGTTATAGAGGCACAGCATTTATGTATGAGTATGCGAGGAGTTCAAAAACAAAATTCCATAACAACTACATCCGATTTTACAGGAGCATTTCTTAGAAAAGAAACCCGAGAAGAGTTTCTTCATCTTATCAGCGTTAAGTTATCATAATATATTGAGTTTATAAAATGTTAAAGAGGGTGTATCAAAAACAATACATCCTCTTTTTATTTTACATAAGGCAGTATTTCTTCTGCGAGTAAGTGCATATTTGTAGATAAAAAGCAAGGAATACCTTTTTTATAATTATCCATTTCAATTAAAATTAAACTCTCTTATATAAGGAACACCTCCATATCTACCATCTAAATATCCATGTTCTATCTCTGTTGTATTATGTAGCTTGAAGTCATTTAATGAATACATTTGAGTATTACCTTCTTTCTTTTCAGTAATCCAAATCTCATCAGGACGTAGAAGATTTTGTTGATCTAATAATTGTGTTGTATGTGTTGTAAATATTAATTGTCCCTTAGGGTTAAAAGAATAGAAATATCTTATTAATTCTTTTATTAATAAAGGATGAATACTATTATCAATTTCGTCAATTATTGCTATTTTTTCTTGTGTTGTTATACTATATAAGATAGGAATAATATGTAATAATTTTATTGTTCCAGAGGATTGAGTGTTTATATTCATTTTTTGTTTATATCCATTTTTACCTAATTGTTGAAAGAGTAATTCTTTTATTTTTATTGTTTTTGTTTTTTGATCAGTTTCTTTTCTAAATATAGGTGCTCTATCTATTACAAATTCGTATGTATCAGGTATGGATTCTTTTATTCCTTTTCCTAAATAATCAGATCTATTTTCTAAATAAACCTCTAATGGAACTTCTCTTATGGATAATTTTTCTGTTTCATTACCTATATGTTGTAATATTTTTTGTGCAAAACATAAAAGTTCTTTGCTTTTGGAATAAATACCTATTAAATCTTCTATATTTGTATTAATACCTAAAACACATAAATTACTATTAAAGAAATTATATACATTATTTATTGAGAAATTTTCTTTTAAAAAAGGAAATTGTTTGTTTAAGGATATAAAAGATGACGATTTATTTTCATTTAATATTCTTTTTGATAAGTTTTTATCAAAAGAATTATTTTCAGATGTTTTTAATTCACATCCATTTCTTTCGTATATAATTTGACGATTATTCTCTAAGCCTTTTTCTAATTTTTCATATATATTTTTTAATTCAATCTTAGTTGTGTATAGATAATATTCATTTTTATAAAGAAACTCTATTGAGAAATTTATTCCTTTTTTCTTTTCTTTTCTTAGTTGAAAACATAAAGAATCAATATATTGTTCTTGCCCTATTATTTCTATCCAATTTTGATATAATACAAAATGTTTTAAAAAATTAAATGCTTTTATAAAATTAGATTTGCCACTACCATTTGCTCCATAAATAGCTGCTAATGATAATAGAGGTATATCATTGTTATGATTTATATGTTCCATAAATTTCCTTCTTTTAGGATTAGGAAACATATCAAAAACAACTTCTTCTCCAAATGAAAGAAAATTACTAATTTTAAATCTTAATAACATAAGGCTATATTTTTTTATTGATTTTAAAAACTATTTTCACAAAAAATATGTATTGTTTTTTGCTTAATTTCAATTTGCAAACATACAATATTTTTCTATTAACGTGAAAATTTCACGGCAAATTGTGCGTTTTTGAAAAGATAATATGGAAAAAAAGATTTAAATGAATGAAAATTTATCCTTAATGTTGATAACGTTGTGATAAATATTTAAGCAAGTCATTATACTTTTCTTGATTTATATTTGCTAATAAATCTTTAGGATCAATTACTTCATATTTTGTTTCATCTTTCAAGTATTCTTTCCATTTAGTGCAACACTCAAACAATTTTTTATTGCCTTTTGGACAAACAACAACATTTTTGTAATTGGCAATCTCTCCATTTTTTTGCATCTGTTCTAATAATAATGTTTGTCTTAAAAGTTCGTAATACATTTGACAGGACAATAATTTATCGTAATCCACCTTTATATTTGAGTCTTTCAACAATGGCTTATATCTGTTTTGATGTTCTTGATCATTCCAATAGGATTGTTTATTCATCCAATCAGTTTCTGTATATTTCCATTCAATGCCAATAGCAACATTACCAATTTTTATAAAAGCATCTATTGAAGTGCAATTTGCTCCTCTTGTTTGATACCTTTCCTTTAAATACTTTTTGTTGTTATTGACATATTCAAAAGTAATATAAGAAGGAAAATATTTATCTATTTCAATTTTTACTGCCTCTCCATCTATATTTTGAAAAATAGTTTTTGCTATTTCTAAAACAGCTTGCTTATCATTTCGTAGTAGATATAAATGATTCAAACAAGCAATTTGTGAAGAAAGAGTATGACCATTTGGTTTTTTGCCTCTCCACCAACTAATGTCATTTTTCTTAAAATAGTCACAAACTTCATCTCTTATCTGAAAGTAAAGATTATACATACTATCCTTCAAAACAAAAGGTCTTTCTTTTCCAAAGAATATTCCATTTCCTTGAACACCTTCAAAAATTTTACCCTCATCAATTAACTTCTCTTGATAGATTTTTTGTTGGTTTCTGTAATTCATAATTGTGTTTTTAATATGTAAATAATTTTTATTTCACTACAAAAAGCACATCTGTCAAAGCGGAAAATCTATGTGGTTTGCCTTTGAATGAGAAATCAATTTGCAGATCGTTTATTTCTTTGTTTTTAAAATTATCAAGATAAGAAACAATTGTTGGTTTCAACATATCAATGTTTCTTTTCAATTTCCAAGAATTGTTAAAATCATTAGTATCTACAAGAACAATAAACAGACGATTTTCAGAACCAAAACGCATCTCGCCTTGATTTTCATACAACCATTTGGCTAATAATTTAGGATTATCCTGAGCTTGTTTCAATATTTCAATATTTTCAAATTTTAATCTTTGTAATGCTTCTTTAGATAAATCGTCCCCTCTATCTTTCATTTTCTCTGTTATTTCATAAAAAATGTCTGTTGGCTTTGCATTTTTATCATAAACAATATTTGCCTCCTTAGCTTTATGTTTCAAAAAAGTAATTTCCACAGGAAAACCTTTTTCCTTACGTTTTTGTTTTATATATTCCGAAGGTAAATAAGTCACTTTTAAATCAAAAGGAATATCTTTCAAAAAGAAATCTACACCTTTTATTTTTCCAATAGTAGGTAAAACATAAGGATGAGATTTAAAAATATTTTCAATTAAAACACTACTCCAATAGTTATACCAGCTATTTAAAACATAACCTTGTACAGCAGGATTAATTTCTGTTTCAAATTTTGACATCAAATAATCAAAAGATGAATTTTCTACTTTTACATATCTACTAATTAAAAATTTATCCAATGAATTTTGATAATCACCACCCCATTGAAAGGTTTTTAATTTATAAAGTTCAGAAACTAATTGCTCAATATCAATATTTGCAATTTGTTCTTTGCTTACCTTTCTAATATATTCATCTAATAATTTGTGTGATTTATCAACATCTTTTACAAGCAAATCAAATAATGTACGAAAATTTTCGCTTTGCTTTTTTATTTCAATCTTGTAATTAGAATAATCTAAAAAGCCTTTTACTAAATCAACTCTAATTATGGATTTGAGTTTTAACCATAACAAGCCTTCTTTATCGCTATTAAATTCTTTTAAGTTTTCGTTTCTATGAAGATTGTCCCAGTAATTAAAGTTTTGCATATTTTAATTTATTTTTTAAGTATTGATAAAAATGTGTTTCGTTTTAGGAGTGCAAACAAATAGAATTTCTTTACTGCCTGCAACGCTGCCTTTACCACCTCTGCCATTATTGTAAGTCTTATATTCAATCTTCACATTACGATATTTAGAGATTATTTTTTCAAAACTATCAATATCTGGATAACTACGATTGTTATAACTTATCAGCCAATATGGAATTTCATTAGATAATTCAAAAAGTTTTTCAAAAGAAGCAATAACTTCACTCTTTTTATCAAAACCGCTGTAACGTTGAGGTTCATAACGCTTAATGCCATTAACAAATTCTTTATCTTTCCAATATTCTGTGTAAGTTTCAAGAAGATGATAAAATCCTTGATAATCTGCATGACTATTGCAATATGGAGGATCAAAATATACTAAATCAACACCCTTTAATTTAGGCATTAGTTTAATAATATCTTCATTAAAACTTTTATTTTCTTGTCCATTATCAAAAATGGCATTATTGTATTTAGGTAATATTTCTAAAAATAATTCTTTTATTGGACGAACTAAACTACGATTACGTTTTATTCTTTGAGGGTCTGCTGCATAAACTAATGCTTGGGTATGCCCAAAGTGTCCCATTGTTATTTTTCTTGTTAAGCTGCGATTCATTGCAGAAAAGGCTAAGGCTTGCTTATAAGGATTTGATAGTAAAGATATGTTTGCTCTAAAATTATCTATAAAAATAGATTCTTCTTTTTCAAAAAAGACATTGGTAAAAACATCTTCCATTAGGGTGAAATCCTTTTTATAAGGAGAGTTTTGAAATAGAATATCTAAATCTTCTGCATTTAATTTTTCAGATTTATTTTCAATAAGTGCTTTTCCAATTTGATTATTAAAGTTTAAAAAATCATTAGTAATTGTTTTAATTCCTAATTGTTTGAAAAGAAAACTAACCGATTGCGACCCTGCAAAAGCATCAAAAGCAGTACTTATATTTTGAGGAATAAATTTGCTAATCCAAGACAAATGAGTGTATTTTGCACCCAAATATTGCGGTTCAGGAAATTGATAATTAAAATATTTATATTCGTCAAAAAGCATATATTCCTCTATTTTTTCACACCAACTTATGTGCAAAACAATTCACTTCCACTCTAAGTGAATTTTAATTGGCAAATATAAACAAAAGTTAAAATATATACTAAAACAAGGTTAGAATAATTTTTATTTTCTGAAAGTAAAAAATATTCCTTAAAGCACCTTGAACCTATTCTGAATATAGTTTATATCAAATTATTCATTTGAATATACAATCTGATTTTTGTTTAATACAGCGATAGGTATAATATCAAAAACTCTGGGCATAGTGTCAAGTATAGCTTTCTCCACATATCGTTTTTCTCCATGTTCATTTACAATTTCCCATATACTATTAAATTGATTTAAATGTTTTTCTTTTTTTTGCAAAATGGGAAGCATTTCTATTATTATTTTTTTAGTATTCTCCTCTATTCTATTCCATTCTTTTTTGCAAGTTTCATCATCTGCAATTTTCAAGTATACATGATTTTCATAATCAAGAGTATTAGTACAATCAATTTTATTTTTTGGCTTAGCGCCAGGAAAGGCAACAAATTTCATCGTTATTGAAAAAATATCAGATCCTCTACTTGTGTCAAATTTTTCGCTTTCATTAGAAACAAATTCACCTTTTTTCAAAGTTATTTTGTCATCTTTAAGATAAATATTTAGTAAATATAATGCAGCCATTGATCCAATAAGATTTTTAATATTACCTTTTGAAATATTATTTGCTCTATTATGCTTAATGGATTGATATGCTTGTTTCCATTTAGAACCACTTGTACCTCGTTTATTTGCTTTATAAAGAGGAGTTAATTCTAAATTTTCTTTTTCTTTAAAATAAAATGTAGTAGCAGAAACAAACACTTTTTTCTTACTCAACTTCCATTTGTTTTCAATATAATCCATGCAATCTGTGTCAAAATACAAATCCCGCTTTTGTCCATTTTCATCAACAGGATTCATATCTCCTCCATTTTGTTCATACAATTCTTTAACAATAGATTCTATTTCAATAGAACAGCGAATAATAAGTTCTGCTATTTTAATAGAATAAACATCAAGTTGGTCATCACTAAAATAAATATGATTAGAGAGCTCTATTACTTCCTTCTCTAAATTTTTATAAATAGACCAATATAAATTGTTTTCTTTTTTCATATTTCTTTAAATTTTATTTTATATTATTTCATAAAGTGTATTTGTATAGTATTCATTTTATTCAAATATTAATTTTTCATTAAATGCAACTAAAATACTTTCAATAAATAAATATCTTTTCAATGAAAAATTTTGTAAAGTTTATTTGTGTTAATAATTTTGTAGCCGCTAATAAAAATCCCCTAACAAAAATTGTCAATTTGTCAGGGGATTGTAAGCTGGGATTAATACTTATTGCTCTTACTTCTATTAGCAGAAGGATTCATTGGCTGTAAGTTATTTAAATGGTCAGTACCACCCTTAGATTGAGGTTTAGAATGATCTACTTCCCATCCTTTTTCCGTAGTCTTACCATAAGAGGGTTTATACATTTCATTTCCATATATATCTTTACGATATAGATCTGGATTTTTACCTCTAATGATTTGACCCTTTTCCCATACTTTGTCTAAAAATTCTTGTGAAAAATTATTCATTAGAACAATATTATGACAACATGTTTCAGGCTGTCGTTATTTACTACGTAAACACTTAACCGGTCTACTTCAGCTCAGTTACTCATTAAAATTTGAGTATAATTAATTCCTATTATCTTTTAAAGATTGCTTGGAACTGGAACTAATTCCCAATGAGTATCAAACTCATCAGTTCGTTGATTACAAGAACGACATAGAGGAGTTATGTAATAATTTTTATCAGTGCTGTTTGCTTTTTGGACATGAGCACCAACCAAATCGTTACTAGAACAACCTGATGCTCCACAAATGGATTGTTTTTTCTTAGTTTGTTTTTCCCAATATTCTAACCAAGAACTATATCCTTTTGGAGCAGAAAATCGACTTGTACCATTGATATTTTTAATTTTTGTCATGGTAAAATAAATTTAATTAAAAATCCCTATTTTCAGATAGGTCTGCTCATCTTCAGGAACATGGAAAAATAAGAAAGCATGCATAAATGTACTTGTAAATTTTAATAAAGATTTAAATCACATTTATAGTTAAATTAGTTAAAAACAATTATTATGCCTTAATGCTTAATTATGCCAATTTGTCATAATTAACAATTTGTATAGTTATAGAGTGAAAAAAAATCTTAAAATCTGCAATAACTTAAAAATTTTTTAACATTTTAAAGCTAAAATCATATAGTTTATTGAAAGAAGTCTTATTATTAAGACTTTTTATGCTTTTTAAAGAGGATAAAACAAGGTTTTGAGTAAGAAAAACGCTGTTTTATTTTTATTGGAATAAAAATTTGTAATTATAAATCCAAACTTCCGTCAGGACAAATTAAAGGTCGGTTGCCGACAAAACGAAGAAATAATTTTCTAAAACGAAGATTCCGTAAATTAAAACAGCGTTTTATTTTTCTAAAACGAAGATTTAATTTCTTAAAACAAGGATTTATTTAGCCTAAAACCTTGTTTTATTTTTATGAAATTATTAATGTGTAATTATAAATCCAGACTTTTGGTTAGAAAAATTAATGGTTGGTTGCTGACAAACCCGACTTCCGTAGGAAAATTAAAAGCTGGTTGCCAGCCTATTCAAAGATTAGTTCTCCATTTGCTTTGTCAAAGCGGAAACGTCCGAAGTTTAGTATGCCGTTTTTATTGACTATCATCTTTTCGCTCATACCTTTTTTAACTAAAACTTCGTATTTGTCTGCAGTATGCTTACCTATGCTTGCATTTTTAAAGATAAGTATGCTTTCATCTAATATGTTGCCATCCTTATCGAATGCTTTCTCTTTATCTTTAAAGTCATCCTTTGTTATACGTCCTGTTAAAAGGAAAGCCATTGCAACATCCCAATCCAAAACTGCTGCATCCTTATAACGCTCATTGTATATTGCAGGTACATTTGCTCCATTTAATACTATATATACCAAAGCTTTTTCACCATTTATCATAGTTAGCTTAATGTTATTATCGGTATATATTATTGGAACTGTTGTTATAGGAAGAGGTTTTGTACCTTTTACCATATCAATTATAGGTCTTTTTGTTGCTGCATCTTCCAAAGAATCCAACTTTTCTGGGGATATATAATCCGTTCTTACTATTCTAAACTCAGATCTTCTATTTAGCTGGTGAGCTGCTTCTTGTTCTCCCTTTGTTTTAAGAGATTTAATATATTTTTCATCCAAAGTTACTCCCTTAGGAAAAATATAAGTCTTACCATTAAATTCACTTTCTGTGTCGGAAGTTAGGGTTCGTGGTATCCTATCGCCGTATCCCTTTGGTATAAGTCTTGCTCTTTCCACTCCTCTTGAAAAAAGAAAATCTACAACGCTTTCAGCACGCCTTTGAGATAGGGTGTCATTGGTAATTTTTGGAAAAGGTCGTATGTCGGTATGAGAACGTAGTTCCACAACAAAAGAAGGGTTGTTTAATAGGACCACCATTAGATCGCTTAAAGAGTCTATGTACTGATCTTTTAAGTCCCATTTTCCTAAGTCATATCTTATTTCTGGAAGCATGATAGGAGCTTTTGTGACAGGCATTAGTTTAAAATCTCTAACAAAATCCTTGCTTGTTGTAAGTCCAATTGTGGATTCGGTTTTCTCTTCTCCATTTATGTAATCTACCTGTGATGCTTGCAAAGTGTATAGAACATTATATTTTACTTGCTCATTGTTGAAAGCATAGTCTCCATTCTTATCTGTGAGAGTCTCAATATTTGTTTTATCTGAGCCAGATAATTTAATCTTTGCCCCTTCGATAGGTTGCATAGATTCTTCATTGTGAACCCTTCCTTTAATTGTAAATAGTAGGGGAGCACGATAAAAAGAATAGATGTCATCTCCTCCAACGCCGCCTTCCCTATTTGAAGAAAAGTATCCGCTTTCAGCCTTTGATGGAGAGTCTTCTCCTTCTATTTTATTGAAAACTATTCCAATTTCGTCATATTGAGTATTTATTGGATAGCCTAAGTTAGTTGGTTCAGTCCATTCCCCGTCTTGGTAGTCGGAATAGAATATATCGTATCCTCCTAAGCCTATTAGTCCATCGGAAGAGTAGTAGAGGCGTGTATCTGATCTAAGAGTTGGGAATTGTTCTTTTCCTTCTGTGTTTATTTGTTTTCCTAAGTTGGTAATATTTCCAAAAGGTTCGTTTATGCTTTGACGTGTTGCCTTCCAAATATCATAATCTCCCATACCGCCGGGGCGATCGGAGGAGAAGTATAGCGTAAGTTCATCGGAAGATATTGCAGGATGAAGATAGTTATAGCTTGTATCGCCTAAGTTAAGCATAACAAAGCTACCACCATCTGTGCTTTCTTCTTTACCGCCTTTTTGATTACGTGCTTTGTTATTCTTGTTTTTGTTCTTGCTTTTCTTATCTTCTATTGGTTTAGAATAGATGGCACAAAGCAGTTCTTTATTTTTATATATCTTACAACGGGAAAAATAATAGTTATCCACCTTTCCAATTTTCACATACACCATTTCCCCATCATTGGCATCATCTGAATTTATGTCGGGAACTGAAAAAAGTATTCCTTCACCGAGTTCCCCATTCTTTAATTTTTGAGATGAGTATATATTTGAAAGATATTCCCCAGTCCAAACGTCATTTTGTGCATCTTCCTTAGAGGGGCGTGAAGAGGTAAAGGTAATTTTGTCTTCTGTTTCATCATTTAGGAACTTTGGAGACCAATCGTTCCATTGTGTATTCAACTCTTTTTGATTAATTATCTCGTGTTTCGTTGGGTTTTTCATCCATTGCTTAGCCTTATTTATGGATGCCAATCTTCTTTGTGCTAATTCATCATTAGGAACTAATTTTAGATATTCCTTATAATTATATTCTGCATCATCCCATTGAGCATTGAATCTTTCCAAGTCTGCAAGGTGTAGGAAAATTTTAGGTTGGGTGTTATAGTATTTTGCTTTTACTAATCGTTTATATGTTTTTATTGCTTGTTCTCTTTCATCTATGAAACGATAACATTCAGCCTCACAAAAAAGAATACGATCTCTTTCTTGACGATTTAAACTTACATCAGCGTAAGCTTTTTTGTAAAGATCGACAGCAATAGTATATTGTTTAGCATAAAAAGCCTCGTCAGCCTTTTGCGTTAAACTCTGCTTTTGTGCAAAAGATGCCACACAAATAAAGCTAATTACCAAAAAGGTAATAATGTTTCTAATTCTCTTCATATAAGATTATATATTCCTAATAAAACGCAAAGATACGTTTTTTTATATTCTTTTTACTCAATTATAAATAAAAATGTTTCATTCTTTAACAATGGGGAAACAAACAAAGAATGTTGTTCCCTTGTTTTTTGAAGAAACAAAATGAATATTTCCTCCAATTTCCTCAATTATACTTTTAACTATTGATAGTCCTAAGCCGCTTCCAGAAAACTTTGTTGTAAATTCATAAGAAAAGACCTTCTCCTTATCTTCATCGCTTATTCCTTTACCATTATCATAAATTGAAACTATACAATTTCCATCCTGTTTTTCAATTTCAATATCTATTCTTCCATTTTCTTTATCGCCTATAGCCTCTAAGGAATTTTTTATAATATTATTAAACACTCTAACAATTTGTTCTTTGTTTGCAAGAATTATATCCTCTTTTCCAATATCATTTTTGTAGTTTATTTCAACTAAGGTGCTACTTCTAAATAGAGCAACTGCCTTTTCTAAGATCTCAGAAAGGTTTATCTTTTCTTTGCTTAATGTTTCACTTTTTGCATACGAAGAAAACTCTGAGGCAATTGAAGAAAGGGTGTTTATTTGTTCAATTATAGCGGGAGCAATTCTTATGAAACTTTTATGAAACTCAACAATGTCTTCCTTTTGTAACCTTTCAAGTTGTTGAATGGAAAGTTTCATTGGAGTTAGAGGGTTTTTAATGTCGTGAGCCACTTGTTTAGCCATCTCTTTCCAAGCCTCCTCTCTTTCTTTTTTAAGTAATAGTTTTGTACTTTCTTCCAATTTATCCACCATTTCATTATAGGCATTAATCAATCCTTGTAATTCATCCTGTCTTTTCCATCTTATTTTCTCATTTTCTTTTCCCAGCCCTATCTTTATTAGACTTTGTTGAAGAATAAGCAATGGGCGTATTATGAAATTTGAAAGAAGTATTGCAAGAATAAAAGATAGTGTTATTAGAAGTACATATACATTAATGAAGGCAGAAACAAATTCAAGTATTCTATTTTCTATTGTTTTTTGTTGAATGATGTAGGGGATGTGAAGATAAGCTACGTTTTTGTTATTTACATCTGACCTTATGGGCATATAAGTTGCCCTATATTTTCTATTTCCTATGTTTTCGGTTTTATAAATTATGGGGCTGTTTCCGCTTTTTAATTCCTTTAATCCTTCACTACTAATTAATCTACTTGCTATTTTATAGGAGAAAATCTTAGGACGGGAGCTTTCAATTAAAAATCCGTTTGTATCATAAACATTAATATCGGTTAGAAATGTATTTGAAAGAGAAAGAAGTTCTTCATATAGGTCTTTTTCTTCTGAGATGTGGTTATTGAAAAACTCTTCCAAAGAATAGCAAATTGATTGTGTTTTCTCCAAAAGAATATCCTTATTTGTATTTGTTTCAAGGCGGCTGAAGTATTTTATAGATAGACTTCCAAAAACAAGGAATGTTATAAGGAATATAAATATTAAACTTGCTTGAATGCTGCGTGCTATTGAGTTTCCTTTTATAAGGAAAAGTTTTTTGGGATTATAGATTATAAAGACGAGGATTAGAATTAATAGCCATAGCAAAAACAAATACGAAGGAATTGAAAGAATATCCGAAGTGCTCTTTTGCCTAATCTGAGACACAAATATTGTGTTTTCCTTTTTGTTTTTTATTGAATAATAGAAAGC
Source organism: Bacteroidales bacterium (assembly GCA_031262295.1). GTDB lineage: Bacteria > Bacteroidota > Bacteroidia > Bacteroidales > P3 > UBA10566. Next base: position 24,140 of record JAISIA010000050.1, read on the forward strand.
CTCACCTTGTTTTTTCCAAGTCTTGTCCTTAAAATTGAACTTTAATGGATAGTTATTATTTCCATTTTGAAGTATTAATTCATTATTATGATATATGGCGTATGAATCCAATTCAAGATTTTCTTCATTTTCTTTATTGTCTTTCTCAATTAATAGGTCGGGATAGCCCATTTCCTTTGAGGATTTCTTTTGAATAAGATCAATAAATACTAATCTTTTTTCTTTATCTTGCTTTTCGTTTGAAGAGAAAAAAGCAATGTAACTTCTCTGAGGAGATTCTCTTTTTTCCTTATAAATATTTTGACTATTATATAATGTATCGCACAAGGAAAGTCTTAGAGATATATATTCCAAAGCAGAGACATCTTTGTTTAGATAAGGAATAAAAAGTGTGTCTTTTTCGTAACAAACCAAGACTTCTGCATTATAACGCAAAAGGAGATTGTTTAGATAATTATTAATCAATATTTCTTCAATTTCTTTGTTTGAAATTCTTTCATCTAATAAACTATCTAAGGTATTGTTTTCTTTAAATTTTTTCTCTAATAAAAGGAGGCTTTCTTGTGTTTTCTCATCCTCATTATAGGAAATCTCATAAAGGGCATTTTCAATATATATTCTTTCTTTTTTCTTATTGCTTTCAAAGATTAGAACCCCACAAATTAGTGCAAAAATCACTAAAACCAATGTTATATATAAGAGATAGGATAGTATTTTTTTTAATTTTTGGGCATTAAAGGCAAAAATTAAAAGAATAGATGTAAAAATAAAAACTACAAGAATTGGTATTATTGAAAGAAATGAAGAAAGTAGAAAGGCAGAAATAAGACTTATAATAATAAGGTAGGGATATAGAATATAGGGTTTAAGATCTATTTTTTCCAATAGTTTTCTTATTAGGATGTATGTTGCAAAATTGGCAAGAAATATCTTAATTATTAGTTGCAAAAACAAAATATCAAAACCAATAATCTTGGCTAAGGAAACAATATCCTTATAGGAAGAAATCCAATAGTTGATTATAAAGAAGTATAAAAACAAAAGAGGGATTATAAGTAGGGTAAGATATTTATTAGTCTTTATTTTTAGGTTATAAATTATTTGTAAGACTAAAAGGACTATTAGAAAATATAAAATAGTTAGAAGATTTGTTTGTGTTTCTCCTCTTTTGGGATTATAGGAAGAAAAGTCTAAATAGAATATGGTATTATTATTTTCATCCCTTATCTTATATGGGGTTTCTTTTAGGCTAATTTCTATGTTCTCACTCTTTGTTATACCAAATTTTTCATTAAAACTATTAACTAAATACTTATTATTTATTGAATATTCTCTTTTTATAAGGGCAAGATATAGTGTTATAGTGTCATTATTTTCAACTTTCTTAGATAGGAAATATCCATTTCCAAGTTTAACTACCTTTTTATCTAATTCCCTATTGAAGACTTTTTCTATTGCAATATCGTTTTTGTCCCAAAAAACGAGGGTGTCATTAATGAAAACAAACTTTTCTCCATCTTTTTCAATGGTATTATTAAGGGATGAGAGGTTTTTTTCTATCTTTGATGCGATATATTGCTTTGAAGAAAGCCTTTTATTAACTATACTTAAAACAAAATATAGCAAAACAACAATAATGATTAGTATTAATGCTGTTTTATTAAGCCGAAGAAAGTTATAAAAATATTTTTTCACAATAAAAATTTATGCAAAGATATAAAAATAGGATTTAAAATCCTATTTACACTTTTTAAAATTAATTTTCTGTAAAATAAAAAAACGCTGTTTTTTCAAGGAAACAGCGTTTTTTTATTTTAATATTATTTATTGGAAATAACAATACTTGGATTTATTCCTGTGGAAAAAGAATATTTAAAGTTACCATTTAGATCAAAGACATAAACTTCTCCTGAGGAGGCATAATCTTTTGCATCTGTAATATAAACCTCATTGTTTTCTTTTGATACATTAACTCCATAAGGAGAGGAAATGCTACTTACTATCTCAGAAGATGAAAAGAAGGTCTCCCCAGATGTAAAATCCCATTTCTTTATACTTGGAAGAAAGGTTGTCCAATCAAAATTTGTATATATAATTGAATTATCCAATACATCAAAGTTTGACATTGCGATCTCTTCTTCTTGTTCCACCTCATCTGTTAGAGCATCTATAATTACAAATTTTCCTTTAATATCTGCATAGTTTCCTTTAATTAGAACACCAACTTTATTCTCTCCAAGGGGTTTAATAAAGGCAGGATTTAATCCAACATCAATCTTTTTAATCTCTTGCATTGAATAAGCATCTATAACAGATACTGTCCTATCATAGCCAATTGAAGTATTCCAATCCAATCCTCCCGAATTTGAAACGTAGAGTTTGTTGTTCAAATAGCAAATCGCTTCGGGGTTTCTACCAGCTAAGGCAATCCTTTCAATGTTTAATGCCTTTGCATTTATTTCCACAACGCTTCCATCAACGCAACAAAGAAACACCTTATTGGAAGAGGAGCACATTCTTGAAGGCATCCTATTCCTACCACTATTATCCACAATAGGGATTCTTTTAATTAGCTTTCCATTGCTTTTATTTACAACATTAATACAGGCAGAATTTTTCATTGCAATAAAGAGTTTGTCATCTTTTTCAATTAAATCATTTGCCAAATCGCCCAAAGACTGCCCATTTACTTCATTGAACAAATCTATAACCTCATTTGAAGAAGACTTAAAGTAGTTTAGTGAGGAATTATTCATTCCATCCAAGCCTTCACAAAGCACAAATAAACCTTTTTCTAAAAGATTTTCTGAATTAGTTTTCTCATTTTCTTCTTCTGAACATCCTAAAAACCCAAATGCAATAAGAGCTATTAGGGAAATAGAGTAAAAAACATTTTTTCTCATTTAAAAATTTATTTTTAAGTTTATACGAAATTGTCTTTGGGGCATAGGGTAATTTTTGACTACTTCATATTGTGCGTCAAAAATATTCAAACAACTCAAAGACAAATTTAATTTATTATTCTTTATTTTAAAAGTTTTCTCAATAGAAATGCTGTGATCATTATATGGTTTTAAAAGATTCTGAACAATATTTTCTGCTATTGCATATCTTTTTCCAACAAAATTTATGCTATAAGACAAAGAGGCGATTGGGTGATTAATCAAAACAAACAACGATCCGCTGTTAATTGGAGTGTAGGGTATTTGATTATTATATGTTTTTAAAGTTTTATCGGTTATATCTCTTGCCTTTTGAAAGGCATAAACTCCTCTAAGAAAAATATCAAAAGAAAAAGGCAGGCTATAAGAAAAACTTGTTTGTAAATCCACTCCTTTTATATCAACCTTTCCAAAATTAACTATTGACCAAATAAATAAATTTTTTTGCGAAACAGCCACAATCTTATCTCTAACCTCATTATAGTAAGCATCTATTGAAATAGAGATATTATTTTTCTTTTCCTTATCAAAGTATTTCAAATAGGAAAGATGAAGATTATATTGTTTTGCTTTTTCCGCAGAAAGCTCCGAAGGAAGAACTCTATTAAAATAAAGTTCATTAAAGGTGGGTGAGCGAAATATATCCTTATAGAAAAAACTAATATTAAAATTATTCTTAAAGCTATATCCAATTAAAATGTATGGAGAGAGCCTATTTGAAACCTTATTCAACGTTTGGGGATTTAGAAAATCTTCAATGTGATTGTGAATTAAGTTTGTATTTAAAGTAAAACCACTATTTTCAAAAAGGAAATTTATATATGAAATGGCAGAAAAACGAGATGGAGTTTTATAATAAGTTGCAGAGGAATTAAGATTATTATATATAAGGTCGTTTCCAAAAGAAAGGAAAGCAAGGCTTGTAATCCTATAAGAAAAAGCATTATTTAAAAAATACTCTCTTTGAAAATACTTGTCTCTTTGAAAGCCTTCATAATTTAGAGCAAAGCCATCGTAGAATATAGTTGAGAGATAGTTTATCTTTGCCATAGAACGATACTCTATCCTATCATTAAATTTATGGTTAAGGACGCCTTGAACAAATATATTTTCATCCCAAAGTCTTTGAGAAGAGTTTAAATAGTATAATGTTGTGCTTTTTGGCAAACCTCTTTGAGAATAGAAATAGTATGTCTTTAATTTTACATCTGTTTTTGAATTAAAACTAAGGAATAAATCCCAAGATGCTTGCAAAGAAAGATAATCTGCATTTTTGCGTCTTTCTTTTGAAGAACTATCCTCTGCATTGTATCCATAATGTAGAAGAAAGGGATAATTACCTGCACAATTATTAAGATTTATATCAAGTTTTGAAGAAAGGATATTATTGATGCGATTTGACAAATCTGCACCAAAGGAAAAGTAATTGAAGGAGCCGTATGAGCTTCTAATATTTAATAGGTATGGTTTGTTGTTTTCAAATGTTGGAGGCAAGGACTCAATAAAGAGAATATTTGCTGAAGAGAGTGCTCTTGCACTTTGCAACAAAGAAAAAGATGCTCCATTGAAAAAACTTATCCTTTCTGCACTATGCAAAGAAAATTTTCCAAGATCAATTGTGCCGTTTTGCATATCGTTAATAGGAACTCCGTCCAATACAACAGCACTATGAAGAGAAGAAAACCCCCTTGCAGATATAGTTTTTATTCCTCCTAATCCTCCATAATCTTTAACATTTAATCCTGCAATAAACTTTGCCGCCTCCCCAACAGAATTATAGGAAACATTATTCAATATTTTCTTATCTAAAAACGAAGAAGAGGAAATCTTAAATAGGGAATCCTCTGATTTTTTATCAGTAATGGTAACATTGGAAAGTTTAATTGGTTTCTTAAAAATAGTATCCTGTCCCTTCAAAGAAGAAAAACAAAATATGGTTATAAGAATTGCAAAAAATGAATAATAAGTTTTCATATCATAAACACCCTTTCCGCGAGGGATAATTATAAATTAACACATTTTTTGGCAGGTCTTCTGACTTACTCTCCAAGCATTAGCCTTCCCAATTACGAATAACCAGTGGCAAAAGAATAAATGCTTGTTTCAAAAAGAGATTACAGCAGCGGGACTGTTTAGGACTTTCACCTAATTCCCTTTTAATCCTTAAATAGAACCAAAACTTGGGGCAAAGATACTATATTTTGTAAAACTAAATTTAAGAAAAATATAAAAAAATTAAAAAAAAACTATCTTTGCATTATGATTCTTCAAGAAGATATTGCTAAGATATTTGATGCAACACAAATAGTTGATGTTATAAGTGCTTTTGTCCCGCTTAAAAAACGAGGAACAAACTACATTGGATGCTGTCCTTTTCACAACGAAAAAACACCTTCCTTTGTCGTATCGCCCTCTAAGGGAATTTTTAAGTGCTTTGGTTGTGGTGAGGCAGGCAATGCAGCACATTTTCTAATGAAACACGAACACTACTCCTATCCTGAGGCTCTTCATTACTTAGCTAACAAATATGGAATTTCTATTCAAGAAAGAGAATTAACCGAAAAGGACAAATTAGAACAAGGAAAAAAGGAAGAATTATTCAACATTAACGAGTTTGCAAGAAAGTATTTTTCCAATATTTTGCTAAATGACGAGCAGGGGAAAGCAATTGGACTATCCTATTTTAAGGAAAGAGACCTTAGTGATGAAACAATTGAGAAATGGAATTTAGGATATAGCAAAGAAGGATGGCAAGATTTTTACCTTCATGCAAAGAAAAATGGATACGATGATGAGATTTTAAAACTCTCGGGGCTAACAATAGAGAAGGAAAATAGCAAGGAAATGTATGATAGGTTTCGTGGTAGGGTAATATTTCCTATATATAATATAGGAGGAAGAACTCTTGGCTTTACAGCACGAATATTATCCTCCTCTGGAAAGACGAAAGCCAAATATGTAAATTCACCTGAAAGCGACATATTCTCAAAAGGCAAGGTGCTTTTTGGGCTAAACTTTGCCAAAAATGCCATATTAAAAGAAGATTTATGCTATTTGGTAGAGGGGAATATGGATGCAATAACCCTAAGTCAGAATTCAGTTGAAAATGTCGTTGCAACCTCTGGCACTGCCCTTACTTTGGATCAGATTAACCTTATAAAACGCTACACAAAAAACGTTACAATACTCTATGATGGCGATTCAGCCGGCATAAAGGCGGCATTTAGAGCAGTGGATCTTTTTGTTGAAGGAGGATTAAATGTAAATATTGTACTATTTCCCGATGGGGAAGATCCAGACTCCTATTGTAGAAAACTACCACAAGAAGAATTTAAATCCTATATAAAAGATAAGGCAGAGAATTTCATACTCTTTAAGACCCATCTCCTATTAGAAGATGCCAAAGACGACCCTTTTAAACGTTCAAACCTAATAAAAGAAATACTAAACACCATTAGCCTAATTGCAGATCAAATAGAAAGGGCTGCATATATTCAACAATGTTCCTCAATACTAAATATGAAAGAGGAGATACTAAACAATGCTCTTACAAAGGTTTTAAGAGAAAGACTTCTTTCAAAGAAAAAATTGGAGAAAACCCAAGAATCCTCCTTAGATAGTGAAGAAAAACAAGAGTATATTCCAGAAATTTCTCCTAAAAAAAGCCAAAAACAAATACTAAAAGATAATTTCCCAGATGAACAACAAGAAAGGAGTATAATTTCTCTTCTACTAAATTATGGAGATAAAGAAACTACACAAAAAGTTATTCAAGATGATAACACAGAAAAAGAGGAAGTATTCCTCGTTTGCTCATTTTTGATTGGCGATATTTTATCTGACGATATAGTTTTTGATAACCCACTATACCAAAAAGTCTTTGACATATACAAAGAATATATTTTAGAAAAGCAAACTCTTCCAAATCTTAGTGTATTTACAGCAAATGAGGATGAGGAAATTCAAAACCTATCAGCCTCACTCCTTATGAGCAACTATAAAATTAGCGATCTGTGGGGAGAAAAATGGAAGATAAGCGTCCCGCTTCCTCAAAATAGCAACACAATTAATCAAAATGTTAAAGAAAGTCTATTAAGCCTTAAACTAAACAAACTTGAAAGAAAGATATATGAAATTAATGAAAAGATAAAACAGGAGGATAATTACGAGGATCAACTAATATTGCTTGCACAAATAAAAACATTTAAAGCAATAAAGAAAATAATATCTTCTGAATTAAAAAGAATAATTACAAAATAATTAATACATGTTTAAAAAATTACCACATACATACGTCATAATTTTTTCTCTAATTATTATAAGTGCAATTGCAACATGGATTGTCCCTTCGGGCGAATTTCTTAGAAGAGAAACTACAACAGAAAGTGGGAGAGTGGTAAATGAAATCGTCCCTAATTCATTCCATAATGTAGAAAAGCAGCCTCAAACTTGGGAAGTATTCTCTGCATTCTTTCAAGGCTTTGAAAAGGCTCCTTCAATTATTGCATTCCTTCTAATTTTGGGAGGAGCATTTTGGATATTAAATCAAACAAAAGCAATAGATGTTGGCGTCGAATCCTTTTTAGGCTTTGGTAAAAAATTAGAAAAGTTCTATATATTTAGGAAATTAGGGGTTGATAATATAACAATAGTTTTTGTTATGCTACTTTTTAGTGCCTTTGGTGCTATATTTGGAATGAGTGAGGAGACAATAGCCTTTGTCATCATCTTTGTACCTTTGGCAATTAGCATGGGATACGACTCAATTGTTGGAGTTTGTATGTGTTTTCTTGCAGCCGGTTTGGGATTTGCAGGATGTATATTAAACCCTTTTACTTTGGGAATAGCACAAGATATAGCCGGAATTAAGATGTTTAGCGGTATAGAATACCGATTGGTGATGTGGATAATAATAACCTTTATTGGTATTTTCTATGTCTTATTATATGCGAAAAAAATAAAGAAAGACCCCAAGAAATCCATAATGTATGAAGAGGATAACTATTGGCGTAATAACGAAAATAGAACAGATGGAATTTCTATGCAAAAAGCAAACAAAGGAACCAAGATTTCCTATATTCTTACCTCAATTGCAATAGTTATATTCAATATATATGTATTTATAAACTTCTCTTCATTTAATATAAGCGAGTATTCCTTAGTTTTTCTAAGCCTTCTTACACTATGTTTCCTTGTTTTTGGATACTTTTCTCTTAGAAAATCAATGCAGATGTTTTGTCTATTAATCCTAATATTTACTATTGTTTATCTCGTTGTTGGAGTTATGCTCTTTGAGTGGGGCTTTACTCAAATAGCTGCCCTATTTTTTGCAATGGCTATCGCCTCTGGCGTAGCTCTTGGGAAGACTCCTTCGCAAATATCAAAACTTTTTATTGAAGGAGCTAAGGATATGCTTAGTGCAGCCTTAGTTGTGGGCTTGGCAAGTGGGATAATAATAATATTGGAAAACGGAAAAATTATAGATACCTTCCTAAATGCGGTTGCTACTTCAATCGATGGTGCATCAAAAGTAGAGGCTGTTTCCCTAATGTATGGATTCCAATCCATATTAAATGCAATCATTACCTCAGGAACAGCAAAGGCTGCAATGTTAATGCCAATGTTTAGAGAGATTGCCCTTTTGGTTGGAGTGCCTCTTCAATCAGCCGTAACAGCATTTCATATTGGAGATGGATTTACAAACCTTATAACTCCAACATCAGGAGTTCTAATAGGTGTTTTAGGTATAGCACGTATTCCCTACACAAAATGGGTTAAGTGGGCTTGGAAATTCATACTTATAATGGTTATTTTAGGCTGGCTACTTCTAATTCCAACAGTACTTTTTAATATTCCAAATTTCTAAATTCTTAGTCTGTCGGCAACCGATTTTTATTTTTCCCTATTGAATTCTGGTTGTATAATGATATATTTTTAACCCGATAGATAAATAAAAGCTGCTTGGCAGCAGGAAGTTGGGTATATGAAAATGTATTTTTCAAAAAATATTTAACATTTTTTCCTTCAAATGTTAAATTCAAAATTTCAAAATTGAAAATTCCTATTTGCATTTATCAAATCTTTTTTGTATCTTTGCCAAAACAAAGTTTTACTAAGAGGCAAAAACGTAATATTTCCCCCATAACTTATCTTTAATTTTGACGACAAGATAATATCTTTATTATTAGTTTATTATCCTTGAATAAATCTTCGTTTTAGAAAAATAAAACGAAGATTTAGAAAATTATTTCTTCGTTTTAGCAAATTAAAACAGCGTTTTATTTGAGAAAAATCTTCATTTTTTTCTGAAAAAATAAGGTTTTGAGTTTTTTAATGAAAAATCTGGGAAAACATATTAAAATCTGTTTGGATTATATTGATAATTAATAATTTGAAAAGCCGAAATTCCGTTAGGAAAAATAAAGGTCGGTTGCCGACAATTTTTGAATGAAATGTTAAAAATTGTTAAAATTTGCAATTTTTTGAGGAAATTATGTTAAAATTTGTCAAAAAAATGGGTGTGAAATGTTAAAAAAGAGGGAAATTTACAGAATTGCTTTATGTATTTTATAGAAAAAGCATACGGTTATTGGGATTTATAGATGTAGAAAAAATAATTTTATTGTTTTCAAACCTTATTTTAGTTGTTATAAAATTAAGAAAAAAGAATAGGGAATTAAAGTTTAAGAAAAATAAAACTTTGATTCCCTATCCCTATTTGTGGACCTGCAGGGAGTCGAACCCTGGTCCAAACAAGAAACAAATAAGGTTTCTACATGCTTATTCTTTCATTTGTTTTCGTAAAAGCAGCGGAGAAAGACACCCAATACTTTTCTTATCTTCTTAAATTTTGTAATAAGGTCGAAGCACCCTTAAAACTATCTCTATTTTGCGTGCGTCCCTTTACCTTCAACCATAGAGAATGGGTCTTAGAGGAACGTTTTGCTCCATATCCTTGATATGAACTAAGCTCAATTTACTAAAAAACTTCAATTAAGCAGCAAAAGCGTAATTTGATTCGCCAATTAATTTTTTTTGCAACCTTGTTTTAAGACATTTATTGCTTGTGTCTGCATGCTTGCTTATCCATTTTACCTGCTGTCAAAACCAAACCAAGCCCAAATAAGCTATACTTAACGCAAGAAAATAAATATTTATTATAAAAAATTAAGTTTTTTTATTGATTTTCTATTGGAAAAAAGAAAAAAAACAAAAATATTTTGGGTAAAAAATTAAAATATTTTTGAAGTTAATCATTAAATTAGTAATTTTGTTTTCTTAAAAAAAAATTTTAAACACTTAAAATAATAAAAATATGAAACGTATTTGTATCTTTTTTTTGGGAATAGTTTTTTCCATAAATGCAATTAGTCAAACCATTGTCTCAACTTCTCCGAGCAATAAGAATGTAGTATTGGAGGAATATACAGGAATACTGTGTCAGTATTGTCCTGATGGGCATAAAAGAGCTCACCTTATTCAGGAAAACAATCCAGATAGGGTTGTATTAATTAATATACATCAAGGAATGTTTGCAAATACTATTCCAGATTATACAACTCAATGGGGAAATGCTTTGGCAAGTCAATATCAAATTTCTGGCTATCCAATTGGAACAGTAAATAGGGGAACTAGTGCACAGGATAGAGGTTCTTGGGCAAATAGTGCAAATAATATATTAAATCAATCATCCTTTGTAAATATTGCTGCAAAGGCTGAAATTAATGTTCAAACAAGAGAATTGGAAGTTACAGTTGAAGTTTATTATACAGGTGAAGCTGAAACAGGATACAATATGTTAAATGTTGCCCTATTACAAAATAATGTATTAGGACCACAAATTAATATGTCAGCAAACCCAGATCAGGTTGTAGGAAATCAATACAATCACATGCACATGTTAAGACATCTAATCACAGGTCAATGGGGAGATACACTAAAAGTAGAAGAAGGAAACATTCCTGCTGGAACATTTTTTACTAAAACATATACCTATTCTCTGCCTTCAAATATAAAAAACATACCTTTGGTTTATGAAAATTTGGAAGTTGCAGCATTTATTGCAAAAGATAAGAAAACAATTTATACAGGAACAGCAATAATTCCTCAAATTAAAGAAGGTGTTAATATAGCTTCTTTTAGTATGAGCGATATTCCTTGTTCAGAATTCGTACAACAAAACCTAAAAATACATAATTTTGGAACTGATACTGTAAAAACATTGACAATGGAAACAAAAGTTAATGGAGTAGGTAGTTTATTTGAATGGGAAGGAAGCATAGCTCCAAATTCATCTTATGAATTTGAAGATCTTTATTCTTGGGAAGTACAAGAAGGAGTATATAATCAAATAGAATTTTCTATTCTTTCTGTAAATGGCAATCCTTATGAAGGATCTCCTATAACAACAACCTACTATAAACGAGTAGGAGGCGAAGGAGAAATAACTCTAATGTTACGTTTAGACCAATATGGAGAAGAAACTACTTGGAACTTAAAAAATTCTTTGGGAGATACACTTTATTCAGGAGGTCCTTACACACGAGGAACTTCAAATAGATTACAAATAGAAGTATTTAATCTTACAGAGGCAGATTGTTATACTTTTACCATAAACGATTCTTATGGAGATGGAATAAATAGTGGTAGTGGCAATGGAAATTATATAATAATGGATGAAAGTGGAGATACTTTGGTTTATAGTGATGGTGTTTTTGAATCACAACAAACAAAAGGTTTTGGTTTTGGAAACTATATTGGACTAAGTGAAATTGCACAAGAAGAAATAAACTTAAATATTTATCCAAATCCAGTAAAGGATGAGGCTAATATAAACATAAATATGCCTTATAATAGCAAGGCAACAATAAAGGTTATTGATTTAATGGGAAGGGAAGTTCTTATATTAAATGATAGAACACTTAATCAAGGAGAAAATAACCTTAATATAAATACAAAAAATCTTGAAAATGGAATATACTTTGTAAGTATTTACACATCCAAAACAACAACAACTAAGAAAATAATTGTAGAAAAATAATACAACATGAAAAATTTAGCATATATTTTGTGCATAGTTTGCCTTTTTTCTCTTTCTTCTTGTAAGAAAAAAGAAGCAATTATGCCACCACAAGAAAACAATCCTATGAAAGAAAAGGTAGAAGCTTTTGCCAAAGTTAAACTTACAACAGACCTATCCTCATTAACCAACAATGAAAAAGAGCTTTTAAGAGTTTTTGTTGCAATAGGCAATATTATGGATGATTTATTCTGGAAGCAATCATACGGAAATAAATTGGATATGGACACAATTGGAGATGTCTATAAAAGGGAATTTGCAATGATTAACTATGGTCCTTGGGATAGATTAGACGATATGAAACCCTTTGTTGAAGGATTCAAAGACAAACCACTTGGAGCTAATTTCTATCCTTTTGATATGACAGAGGAAGAATACAAAAATTTGGAGGATAAAAATAAGGATAGCCAATACACAGTCCTAAGAAGAGATTCCAATAATAAACTTATTGTAAGGTGGTATCATCAAGAATATGAAAAGGAACTTAAAAAAGTGGATTCATTATTAGATAAGGCAATTTCCTTAGCAGAGGATAAGGGATTGAAAAACTATCTTACAGAAAGGAAGAAAGCGTTTTTAACAGACGATTACTTTGCTTCTGATATGGCATGGATGGATATGAAGACTTCCAAATTAGATTTTGTTGTTGGTCCAATTGAGAATTACGAAGACCGTCTCTTTGGTCACAAGGCTGCATACGAATGTTTCATATTGGTAAAAGATGAAAAGTGGAGTGCGGATCTTTCAAAATTCACTGCTATGTTACCACAATTACAAAAGGGATTGCCTGTTGAAGAAAAATATAAAAAAGAAACTCCGGGAACGGATTCCGATTTGAATGTCTATGATGTGGTGTTTTATGGGGGCGATTGTAATGCCGGAAGTAAGACAATTGCGATAAATCTTCCTAATGATGAAAGAGTACAACTTAAAAAAGGAGCAAGAAGATTGCAATTAAAAAATGCTATGAAGGCGAAATTTGATGAAATACTCCTTCCAATTGCAGGAGAAGTTATGTGTGTTGAACAATTATCAAAAGTAAAGTTTGATGCATTCTTTTCCAATGTAACTTTCCATGAAGTGGCTCACGGATTGGGAGTAAAAAATACAATAAATGGTAAGGGTAGTGTAAGAAAAGCATTGGCGAATGAATATTCTGCATGGGAAGAAGCAAAGGCTGATGTTTTGGGATTATACATGGTGACAAGTCTTATTGAGAAAGGAGAGATAACAAATATTACACAAGAGGAAGCATATACAACATTTATTGCAGGAATATTGCGTTCTGTTCGCTTTGGAGCAGCCTCTGCACATGGACAAGCAAATATGATGTGCTTTAATTTCTTTGAAGACGAAAAAGTTTTCAGCAAAAACGAAGAAGGAAGATATGTTATCAATTATCAAAATGCAAAAAAGGCAATGGATAAATGGGCAGCTCTTATAATAAAAGTTGAAGCAGAAGGAGATTATTCCTTTGCTAAGAACTATAATGATAAGAATGGAGTAATTCGTCCAAGCCTTCAAAAGGACTTAGATAAGATAAATAGTCAATTAATACCAAAAGATATAGTTTTTGAACAAGGCATAGACGCCTTAGGATTATAGAATGAAGATAGCAATATTTGGTAGTGGCTCTTGGGCAACAGCACTTGTGAAAGTTGCCCAAGAGAATCACGATGAAATTTTTTGGTGGGTAAGAGAGAAAGAGATAGTTTGTGGGCTTAAAACGCATAATCATAATCCTCTTTATTTGAGTGAGTGCAAATTAAAAGCTGATAAGATAACAATAAGTGATGATATTAAAGAAATAATATCAAGGGCTGATGACCTATTATTTGTTATTCCTTCCTATTTCTTAGCAGATGCCCTATCGCCTCTTAGCGAAAAAGATTTTAAAAACAAGAGTGTAATTTCTGCAATAAAGGGCATAGTGCCTCAAACTAATCAAATTGTTGCAGCATTTCTAAGAGATAAATACAATATACCCTACACCAATCAAGCAGTAATAAGTGGTCCTTCCCACGCAGAGGAGGTTGCAAAGGAATATCTCACCTATCTAACCGTTGCATCCGAAAATTCCCTTTTGGCAAACCATATAGCAAATAACCTTAATTGCAATTTCCTTAGAACAACTATTTCAAATGATATAGAAGGTATAGAATATATAGGTATAATGAAAAACATTTATGCCTTAGCAGTGGGAATTTGTAAGGGATTATCCTTTGGTGACAACTTTATAAGCGTTTTAGTTTGCAATGGATTGCAGGAAATGGAAGACTTTATTAATCTTTGCCTAAAAGATAATAAGCAAAGGAATATGAATAATCTTGCATATTTAGGAGATTTATTAGTAACTGCCTATTCGCAACATTCAAGAAATAGGACCTTTGGTCAAATGATAGGTGCGGGATACACAGCTTGCTCTGCCAAATTGGAGATGAAAATGGTTGCAGAGGGGTATTACTCGGCAAAATGTATATATGAATTAAACAAAAACGTTAAGGCAAAAATACCAATTGTTGATGCAGTTTATAAAATTCTCTATCAAGAGGCTTCAGCCTGCAAAGAATTTTCTCTACTTGCAAAGAATTTTAAATAGAAAAATAGTTTTGATTATAGCACCACTTATTTTCCTATAATATAAGTGGTGCTTTTTATTTGTATTATATGGTTTTTTTAATTAAATTCTTATACCATATATACAATAGTATAGAAATGTTTTTCTGGTTTCTATAAAAAGGGGATGCATTTTGATAATATTGAATAGGGAAATAAAAAGATAGAGGCTTATTATCACAACAAGCCTCTACCAATAATCAAAAATAAAAAAGTAATTATGAAAACAACAGGTTTAATACCTGATTGTATATCCCGTTATTTCTACAAATTTTCTATAATTAAATCTTTTTGCTCTCTTCATTGCAGTAAAAAGATCAATGAACCACCATATTCCCAAACCATAACAAGTAATTATTTTCAAAACTCCTAATAAATAATCCTCCAAAAATAAGCGTTCAATACCGAAAAATAGGGCTATAATAAATATTAAAACAGGATGTCTAAACCAAAATGCTTGCAATATATATGCAGAACTATCAGGTATTTTTTCAACTACTTGTTTTATCCTTTCAAGATCCTCAATTGGGAAATAAGGACTCTTGTCAAGCATCCAAAAATTTACATTATCACTATTCATAAACCTATTTTAATATTATTACAGAGTGCAAAACTATAAAAAAATAAATAAAAAACAAATAAAATATCAATATTTTGGTATATTTTTTTAATAAAATGTTAAAGTATTATCTAAATTATTATCTTTGCAGATTGAGTAATTATCGTTTTGTAACAAAAAATTTAAAATAAAGATGAGACATTTCAGTAAATTAATATCTATTTTAACAGTAGTAATACTTGTGATTGCTGCTAATAATAGCCGTGCTTGCACAAGTTTTTTAGTAACTAAGGGAGCATCAAAGGACGGTTCAACAATGATAACCTATGCTGCCGATTCACATACTCTGTATGGGGAACTCTATTATAAGGCTGCTGCCTCCTATCCCGAAGGAGCGCTTTTACAAGTTATAGATTGGGATTCTGGAAAGAAACTAATCAAGATACCACAAGTAGGAAATACATATACAACTGTTGGAAATTCCAATGAGTGGGGCGTATCTATAACAGAGACAACCTACGGAGGAAGACCTGAAT
>JAISIA010000057.1 GCA_031262295.1 Bacteroidales bacterium
TTTCCTTTAAGGGCAAAAACGTAATATTTTCCCAAAATTTCATTTTCATTTATTTTTACAAAATAATCATTTCATTATTAATATATTACACTTGAATAAATCTTCGTTTTAGAAAATTAAAACGAGGTTTTAGAAAATTATTTCTTCGTTTTAGCAAAATAAAACAGCGTTTTATTTTGCTAAAACGAGGAAAAATTTTGAAAAATTAAAAATATAGAAAAATGAATTAAAATTTGCTTGGATTATGTTGAAGGTTAATTGATTAATAATTTAAGAAAATTTTAACAAATTTTGGAGTTGCAAAATTGAAATTTTGAGTGAAATGTTAAAAATTCGTCAAATTATGTGTTTTTTATGAGGATGAAATGTTAAAATTTAGGGGTTTTTAGGGTTGGAAATGTTAAAATCTTTTGAAAAAATAATATTTTAGATCTTTAATTTGTGGAGTTGATTGATAATTATTGTATTTACATAAAAAGTTATCTTTGTTGTCGGCAACCGACTTTTAATTTTCCTAACGGAAGTCTGGATATTAATTTATATATTTATAATCTAATAAAAAAAATATCTTTGTTTTAGAAGAAATAAAACAACGATTTGTCTGCACTAAACTTTTAATTTGTCCTTATGGAAGTAAAAATTAAATATAATTTATAAAAAATCTTCTTTTAAAATTATTGGTCTAAATAATTGCTTTGTCTTTATATGGCTTATTTTATTTTAATTTTATTCTACTTATTTTTTGTAACTTATGTAATATCCCTATAATTTTTTCGTCAAAAATGTGTTTAGGTATATAAAAATGTCTAATTTTGACATCTATTTTTTAGATAGAGTTAAATTAAAATTATTAGATTAGTAATTTGTAAAAATATTTAGTTATGACACTTTTAAATGTATTATTAGAAGTAGTGAGTTTTTCTCCTTGGGCTTATGGATTAGCTGGAATAGGAGCTGGATTAGCAACAATAGGAGCTGGTATCGGCATTGGTAATATAGGACGTTCCGCAATGGATGCTTTGGCTCGTCAGCCAGAGGCATCAGGAGATATTCGTTCTAATATGATTGTGGCTGCAGCTCTTGTAGAAGGGGTAGCACTATTTGCAGTTGTTGCTTGCCTATTAGTAATATTTATGAAATAAGAAAGGCTCTTTAAGAGCTTTTCTTATTTATTTAGAGAAAAATTAAATTAATTTATTATGGAACTTATAACTCCTGAGCTTGGTTTAGTCTTTTGGATGGTTGTAGTTTTCCTTATATTACTTCTAATATTAGGAAAATTTGGTTGGCCTGTTGTTCTTAGAATGATTTCCGAAAGAGAACAACTAATTCAAAACTCTTTGGACGAGGCTAAAAAAGCAAGAGCTGAGATGGAAGATCTTAAATCAAACAACGATATTCTATTAAAGCAGGCTATGGAGGAAAGAGATAATATATTAAAAGAGGCGAAACTTTTGGGTGAAACCATAATGGAAAACTCCAAAGTTAAGGCACAAGAGGAAGCTCAACGTATAGTTGCCTCTGCCAAAGAAAGTATAAATTACGAAAAACTTCAAGCTCTAACAGAATTAAAAAATCAAGTTGCAACCCTATCAATAGATATTGCAACCGATGTTCTAAAACAAGAACTATCCAATAAGGAATTGGATAAACAAATTGTTGAAAAAAGAGTTTCGGAGTTAAACTTTAATTAATCCTAACTATGGCTTTTAATATTGTTTCTTCCCGATATGCTCGTTCATTATTTGATCTTTCTTTAGAAAGAAATGTATTGGATAGGATAAATTCTGATATGTCCTTAATCAATACGCTATGTTTAGAGAATCCAATACTGAATATTATTTTAAAAAATCCTAATATCAATATAGGGAAGAAGAAAAATATAGTTAAGGATTTATTAGAAAAAAGAGTTGATTCATTAACTTTGAGTTTTATTTTGCTTTTAATTGACAAACGAAGAGTGATTCTATTAAAAGAAATTGCTAATGAATTTGTTGGTTTTTGCAATAAATACAAAGGGATTAAGGTTGCAACACTAATAAGTGCAAATAAAATTGATGAATTAACAAAACAAAGGATAATAAAATTATTTGAAAAGCAGTTTAATTGTACAATAAAGTTGGAAGAAAAAGAAAATCCTTCCCTATTAGGAGGCTTTAAGATTATGATTGAAGATATGATCTATGATGCATCCATATTAAATCAATTAAATAGTTTGAAAAAGTCCTTTGCAAAGAATATTTATGAAAAGGGATATTAATAAGAAAATTTATGGCAGATATAAAACCTTCTGAGGTAACAGCGATATTACGTAACCAATTATCCGATGCAAATCTTCAAGCCTCATTAGAAGAGGTTGGAACAATATTAAGTGTTGGAGATGGTATTGCTCGTGTTTATGGTTTGAATAATGCACAAAGTGGAGAGTTAGTCCTATTTAGTAATGGAGTGCAAGGCATTGTTCAGAATCTTGAACAAGATAATGTGGGTATAGTAATTTTAGGAGAGACACAAGATATTAATGAGGGCGATACAGTAAAACGTACTGGTGAAATAGCTTCAATTAAGGTTGGAGAAGGCTTAGTGGGGAGAGTAATCAACACAATAGGCGAACCAATAGACGGAAAAGGTCTTATTGAAGGAGAATTGTTTGAAATGCCTTTGGAAAGAAAGGCACCCGGAGTGATATTTCGTCAGCCTGTAAATGAACCTTTGCAGACAGGAATCAAGGCAATAGACTCTATGATTCCAATAGGGATGGGACAAAGAGAGCTAATTATTGGAGATCGTCAAACAGGTAAAACAGCAATTGCAATAGATACTATAATAAATCAAAGAGAATTTTTTGACAAAGGTAATCCTGTATATTGTATTTATGTTGCTTGTGGTCAAAAAGGCTCAACTGTTGCAAATATAGTAAAGACTCTACAAGAAAAAGGGGCGATGGAATACACAATTGTCGTTGCTGCAACGGCGTCAGATTCAGCAGCACTTCAATATTACGCACCTTTTGCAGGAGCATCAATAGGAGAATATTTTAGAGATACAGGACGTAGGGCTTTGGTTGTTTATGATGATTTATCAAAACAAGCAGTCGCTTATAGGGAAGTTTCTCTTTTGCTTCGCCGTCCGCCAGGAAGAGAAGCCTATCCAGGAGATGTATTCTATCTTCATTCAAGATTGCTTGAAAGAGCTGCTAAGATAATTAAGGAAGATGATGTTGCAAAGAATATGAACGACCTTCCAGAGTGTCTAAAAGATAAAGTAAAGGGTGGGGGATCATTAACTGCACTTCCTATAATTGAAACTCAGGCAGGCGATGTTTCAGCATATATTCCAACAAATGTAATATCAATTACCGATGGACAAATATTCTTAGAGCTAAACTTGTTTAACTCTGGTGTTCGTCCCGCTATAAATGTTGGTATCTCCGTTTCTCGTGTTGGAGGTAATGCTCAAATTAAATCAATGAAGAAAGTAGCAGGAACTCTTAAATTAGACCAAGCACAATATAGGGAGTTGGAAGCCTTTTCTAAGTTTTCCTCCGATTTGGATGCTACAACAAAGATGGTAATTGAGAAAGGAAAGCGTAATGTTGAGATATTAAAACAAAAACAATACTCTCCTATGAAGGTGGAACATCAAATTGCAATTATATGTTGTGGAACTAATGGTTGGTTACAAAACGTTCCTATTGATAAAATGGAAGATTTTGAACACAATTTCCTCTTTTCTTTGGAAAATAATCATAGAGATATATTGGACAAATTGAAGAATGGTGAATTTAATGATGAAATAATTGAGTCTTTGAAAAAGGTAGCACAAGAAAAGACTGCTAAATACTCTATTTAGAAAAGATGGCTAACTTAAAAGAAGTAAGAAATAGGATAGATTCAGTAGGCTCAACAATGCAGATAACCTCAGCTATGAAGATGGTTTCTGCATCTAAGTTGAGACGTTCTCAAAATTCTGTTGTGGCATTACGCCCTTATTCCAAACTTTTATCAAATATAATTAATAACATAATGGATGATGAGGACATATTACAAGATAGTCCTTATGTTAAAAGAAAGAAAACGGAAAACATATTACTAATTGTACTTACTTCAAATAAGGGTTTGTGTGGAGGATTTAATGCAAATGTAATAAAGCAAACGCTAAGAAGAATATCTGAAATATACAATGAAGATAAGTATATAAAGGTTGATTTGCTCTCTTGTGGGAAAAAATCTTCTGAATTCTTTTCAAAGATGAACGATATTCATATTTTTGAAACCAATGATGAGATTTGGGATAGCCTAACATTTGAAAATGTAACTAAGATAACCTCAAAAGTTATGGAGCTTTTCATCAATAAGACCTACGATAAGGTTGAAATCATCTATAACAAATTTAAAAATGCTGCAACACAAATAATATCCAACGAGAACTTTCTTCCACTTGACAACTTTAATAATAAAGAAGAAAAGAAAAATAGTTTCTATATATTTGAACCATCTAAGGAAGAAATTATTCATAATATTATTCCTCAATCTTTGAAAACACAATTTTTTCGTTGTTTTTTAGATAGCTTTGCAGCAGAACACGGAGCGAGAATGACGGCAATGCACAAAGCAACAGACAATGCACAAGGACTATTAAAGGAATTAAAACTTTCCTACAATAAAGCACGTCAAAGTGCCATCACAAACGAGATTATAGAAATTAGTGCTGGGGCTGAGGCATTAAATTAAAAAAATAAAATGAACTTTGAAATTGATTTCCTTGTATTGGGATCAGGAGTTGCTGGATTAAGTTTTGCACTTAAAGTTGCAGACTATGGAAAGGTGTGCATACTAACAAAAGCAGATGCAGCAGAATCTTCAACAAAATATGCACAAGGCGGAATAGCAGCTGTTATGTATAGTCCCGACAGCTACGAAAAGCACATTAAGGATACCCTAATAGCAGGAGCTGGAATCTGTGATGAGAAAGCAGTACGTATAACAATAACAGAAGGACCCAAAAGGATAGAAGAACTTATTTTGTGGGGGACTAATTTTGATAGAAAGTCCTCAGGAGTATTTGATCTTGCCAAAGAAGGGGGACATTCTGAATATAGAATATTGCATCATCAAGATAATACAGGCTTTGAAATTGAAAGAGCACTTTTAGAAAGAGCAAAAAATCACCCAAACATAACAATAAAAGAACACCAATATGCTGTTGATTTAATAACTCAACATCATCTTGGAGAGAATGTAACTCGCCATAGAGGCGATATAGAATGTTATGGAGCATACGTATTAAATGAAAAAGACAATTCAATAGATACATATTTGGCTCGCTTTACCCTAATTGCAACAGGAGGAAATGGCAATGTATATAGTACAACAACCAATCCCATTGTTGCAACAGGAGATGGGCAGGCAATGGTTCATAGAGCTAAGGGTAAATTAGCAAATATGGAATTTGTACAATTTCATCCTACCTCTTTATATAATCCAACAGAAAAACCTTCTTTCCTTATTTCAGAAGCTATGCGAGGAGCAGGAGGAGTATTAAAAACCATAGATGGAAAGACATTTATGGAGAAATATGATGAAAGAAAATCATTAGCTCCAAGAGATATTGTGGCAAGAGCAATAGATCATGAGATGAAAATAAATGGAGAAGACCACGTTTATTTGGATTGCAGAACAATTGACAAGAGTGAAATTATGAATCACTTCCCTAATATATATGCAAAATGTTTAGAAATAGGGGTGAATATAACAAAGGATATGATACCTGTTGTACCTGCGGCTCACTATTCTTGCGGTGGAATCCTCGTTGATGAAAATGGAAAGACAACAATAAATAATCTTTATGCCTCAGGAGAATGTTCTTCAACGGGATTGCATGGTGCAAATCGTTTAGCTTCAAATTCTCTTTTGGAGGCTTTGGTCTATTCCAATAGGGCAGCAGTAGATTGTTTAAAGAAGAAAGATTCAGTTAAAATAAATAAAAACATCCCGCCTTGGAACGCAGAAGGTATGGTTTTAAACGAGGAAATGGTACTAATTTCTCAATCTGTTAAGGAATTGCAACAAATAATGTCCAACTATGTTGGCATAGTTCGTTCCGAGCTTAGATTAAATCGTGCCTTTGATAGATTAAATCTAATTTATAAAGAAACAGAAGAGCTTTATAATCGTTCAGTTCTAATCCCCCAACTTTGCGAGTTAAGAAATCTAATTGCCAATAGCTATCTTATAATCAAAATGGCAAAGCAAAGAAAAGAAAGTGTGGGCTTGCACTATTTAGCAAAATATTAATAAGCATAGAATATAGAAAAGACAAAGGTCAGCAGCAGGACGCTACTGACCTTAAAGTCAATTCTTAAATCATCTTGTAGCGGAGACGAGAATTGAACTCGTGACCTCCGGGTTATGAATCCGACGCTCTAACCAACTGAGCTACCCCGCCAGAATGAGGTTGCAAAAATATAAAAAAAACACTTATCACCAAATAAAAAAACACTTATAATCGCATTTTTTATTTATAGCTTGTAAAAAACTAAGAATTATTTATGGTTTCTTTAAAATATGAAAGATAATTTACCCCCAAGCTGGGGGTAAATTGCAAATATGCTTTTTTAATTTTTGATTAAAACATTATAATATTTTGTTAAAAATATGCGAAATTATGTTATTGTGAAATTAAAAAAGATTTATAGAAAATGGAGATTATTTAACAATATTTTGAATCTTTATCATATAAAGGTGAAAAATTAAGATTGGAATAGGGGATTTAAATGCTATGAAAAAAAACAGCGTTTTAGTTTTCTAAAACGAAGAAATAATTTATTAAAACGAAGAAATAATTTACTAAAACGAAGAAATAATTTTTTAAAACAGCGTTTTATTCAGCCAAAATGCTGTTTTATTTTTATAAAATTATAGATAAAAAATGTAAAAACCAGACTTCCGTAGGAAAAATAAAAGTCGGTTGCCGACAAATGCTGTTTTATTTTTATGAAATTATAGATAAAAAATGTAAAAATTAGACTTTTGGTTAGGAAAAAATAAATGTCGGTTGCCGACAAAGAGAAGGCGTTGAAAAAAGTTTTCAACGCCTTACAAAAAAATATTAAGATTATTTTTTAGACTTAATTAGTTGTATTCTTTTATGATGTCTTTTACTCCATCAGGAGTTAATCTACCATAAACCTTTTCTCCAATTAGGACAACAGGTGCTAAACCGCAGGCACCAACACATCTTAAACAATTTAATGAAAACTTACCATCAGGTGTTGTTTCGCCAATACCTATTTTCAATTCTCTTTTAAATTCGTCCAAAACCTTTTCTGCACCACGTACATAGCAAGCAGTACCCATACAAACTGAAATTGGGTGATCTCCTTTTGGGGTCATAGTGAAGAAAGAATAGAAAGTCACAATGCCGTATATTTGTGCTACGGAAACATTTATTTGCTTTGCTATCACTTCTTGAACCTCTGCTGGAAGGTATCCAAATTCTCCTTGTACCTTATGAAGGACATTTATTGCTTCACCCGGCTTATTGCCAAAGGAAGCACAGATTTCCTTAATCTTATTTATTTTACTTTCTGATAACTTTATCTTTGCCATAACTCTATTGTTTTATCCTTCAATTTCTATTTGTTTTGACTTATCAAAATAGTGAGTATGTAGGAGGTGATGTGAAATTTCGCCACATGGTTCTCCCAACCATTCACTATATAGTTTCTTAATATATGGATTTTCATGAGATTTTCTAATTGGTTTTCCTTCGTCTTCGCGGTATATAGCCTCGTGACGACGTTTAATAATTTCAAAATCTCCATGATGGAAAGGCTGACCTGCTCCACCAATACATCCTCCTGGACAAGCCATAATTTCTATTGCGTGGAAGTTTTCTTCGCCTCTTTTAACGCTATCCAACAATTTACGTGCATTAGCCAAACCATGAGCAATACCAATCTTTATTGGAGTTCCGTCAAAATCAACCTCAGCACTTCTAATTCCGTCTAAGCCTCTTAATTCTGTGAAATCAACCTTAGGAAGACTTTTTCCTGTGAATAGTTCGTATGCAGTACGTGTTGCAGCTTCAATAACACCTCCTGTTGATCCAAATATTACAGCAGCACCTGTTGATTCTCCAAGTGGATTATCAAAGTCTTCTTCTGGAAGATTATTAAGTTTTATGTTGAAAATCTTCATTAATTCAGCCAATTCACGAGTTGTTAGAGCGTAATCCACATCAGGGTTGCCCTCTTCTTTAAATTCGTCTCTTTGACATTCAAACTTCTTTGCAACACATGGCATAATTGAGACAACTACCATATCTTCTCGTTTTATTCCAAGTTTGTTTGCAAAGTAGTTTTTTGCGACAGCACCGAACATTTGTTGAGGAGATTTTGCAGTAGAAGGCACATCTAGCATATCAGGATAATTAGTTTCAAAGAAATTTACCCATCCTGGGCAGCATGAAGTAAGGATAGGAAGTTTTACGTTTTTATCTCCATTCATAAATTTGCTTATACGTCCAAGCAACTCTGTACCTTCTTCCATTATTGTAAGGTCTGCTGCAAAGTCTGTATCAAAAACGTAGTCAAAACCTATTCTTCTAAGGGCTGCAACCATTTGTCCTGTTACTATAGAGCCGGGTTCCATTCCGAATTCTTCACCTAATGCAACTCTGACTGCTGGTGCTGTTTGAACAATTACTGTCTTTTTTGTGTCATTTATTGCTGTTATGACTTGGCGAGTTTGATCCACTTCGCTTAAAGCTCCAACAGGACATGCCTGAACGCATTGTCCGCACATAGTACAAGGACTTTCAACTAAGTCTTGTTCAAAAGCGGGAGCTACAACAGCGTCAAAACCTCTGTTTATTGCAGAAAGAGCACCTACTGTTTGCCAAACATTACAAACAGATTCGCATCTACGGCACATAACACATTTATCAACGTCTCTAATTATTGCAGGGGATAGGTCTTTTCTATAAGTAGATTTTGCTCCTTGATAAGGTATATCTCTTATTCCTAATTTTTGTGCAAGGGCTTGCAATTCGCATTTTCCATTTTTTGGACATATTAAACAATCAGCAGGATGGTCTGATAGGATTAATTCAACTACAGTCCTACGAGCATTAACTACTCTTAGGGAATGTGTATGTACAACCATACCTTCCATAACTTCTGTTGCGCAAGCAGGAGCTAAATTTTTTCTTCCTTCAACTTCAACAACGCAAACCCTACATCCGCCGGGACGATTTTCAAATCCAACACCATTTAATTCATAATAGCATAATGTAGGAATATAAATACCAGCTTTGCGTGCTGCTTTTAATATGGTTTGTCCTTTTTCTACTGAAAGGACTTTATTATCTATTGTTATTTGTACTGTTTCCATTTTTACAAGTGTTTAATCATAAAATAAAAATACTTTAAACTTAACTATTGAATGCTTATTGCACCAAATTTACACCTTTCAATACAAGCACCACATTTAATACAAAGCTCTTGATTTATAAGATGAGGAAGTTTCTTTTCTCCTTTAATTGCATTAACAGGGCAATTTCTTGCACAAGCAGTACAACCTACGCACTGTTCTGGGTCAATGATGTATCTCATTAGAGATTTACAAACACCGGCTCTACATTTTTTATCCTTTATATGTTCAACATATTCGTCGTAGAAGTTGTCTATTGTTGATAGAACAGGATTTGGAGAAGTTTGACCTAAGCCACAAAGAGCAGTATCTTTAATAACTCCTGCAAGGTTTCTTAAATTGTCAAGGTCTTCCATTGTTCCGTTACCCTTTGTTATCTTTTCTAAGATCTCATATAAACGTTTGTTTCCAATCCTACAAGGAGAGCATTTTCCACAAGATTCTTCTACGGTAAATTCTAAATAGAATTTAGCAATGGCAACCATACATGAGGTTTCGTCCATAACGACCATACCTCCTGAACCCATCATTGAGCCAGCTGCTATTAGGTTATCATAATCTATAGGAGTGTCTAAATGTTTTTTTGTTAAACATCCGCCAGAGGGACCGCCAGTTTGAACAGCCTTAAATTCTTTTCCTCCCTTTATACCTCCACCTATTTCATATATAACTTCTCTTAGGGTTATTCCCATAGGAACTTCTATAAGTCCAACATTATTTATTTGTCCTGCTAATGCAAAAACCTTAGTTCCTTTTGACTTTTCTGTACCTATACTACTAAACCATGCAGCTCCTTTATTTATTATAATAGGAACGTTTGCATAAGTTTCAACATTATTTACATTAGTTGGCTTATTGTTATATCCAGATTGTGCAGGGAAAGGTGGTTTAAATGTAGGTTCTCCTCTTTTTCCTTCCATAGAATGTATAAGAGCAGTTTCTTCACCGCAAACAAATGCACCTGCACCATAACGTAATTCTATATCAAAGTTAAATCCTGAACCCAAAATATCTTCTCCGAGCAAGCCATATTCTCTTGATTGATCAATGGCAGTTAATAAACGTTGGATAGCCAAAGGATATTCTGCACGAATGTAAATTAAACCTTTTGTAGCTCCAATTGCGTAACCATTAATTGTCATTGCCTCTAATACAGAATGAGGATCGCCTTCAAGAATTGACCTATCCATAAATGCACCAGGGTCTCCTTCGTCAGCATTACAAACAACGTACTTTTGGTCTGCGTGATTCTTTGAAGCAATTTCCCATTTCAATCCTGTTGGGAAACCTCCACCGCCTCTACCTCTAAGACCTGAAAGTTTTATTTCGTTTATAACTTGTTCCGGAGTCATTTCTCCTAAACATTTTGCTAAGGCTGCATAACCATCTTCACCTATATACTCTTCTATGTTTTGAGGATCTATAAAACCACAATTACGTAATGCAATACGCATTTGTTTTTTGTAGAAACCCATGTGTTTAGAGTCGGCAACTCTTTGGTCATTTTCAGGATCAGAATAAAGCAAACGTGTCACTTTACGTCCTTTGATAACGTGTTCTTCAATAATTTCTCTTGCGTCCTCAGGCTTTACTTCTGTGTAAAAAGTATTATCAGGCATAATTTTAACAATTGGTCCTTTTTCACAAAAACCAAAACATCCTGTTAGAATAACCTGAACCTCGTTTTCCAAGCCCTTATCTTTAAGAGTTATTTTTAGATTGTCTGCAATCTCTTGACTCTTTGATGCACTACAACCTGTACCTCCGCAGATCAATAAATGCATTTTGTATTTAGCCATATAATTCTATTATAAAAATGTTAATAATCTAATCTTTTATTTTCTCGTAATTAACAGGAATAACTCCATCAACCAATTCACCATCCTTTATGTACTTTTCAATGATTTGGTCTGCCTTTTTAATATCAACATATCCGAAAACTACGGGATCTTCTCCCGGACGTGTAACTTCAATTGTTGGTTCTGCGTGACAATAACCCATACATCCAGTTTGTGTAAATACGGCATTAATACCTCTTTTTTCTGTTTCTTCCATCATATAGTCCATAACTTGTTTTGCTCCTGCAGCAATACCACATGTTGCCATAGCAACTTTAACCTGAACTAAGCCTTCTTCTGTTCCTTTAACTCTTGTATCCAATTTTTCTTGGACACTTTGCTTCATCGCTCTTAAATCAGCCAATGATTTGATCTTTGTCATATTTAAATTTCCTTAAAATTATTTATTAATTAATACTTTTCATCAATAGAGAAACACTTCTCAAAACAAGGTGCAAAGATATATTTTTTTATCAACTTATCAAATCTTTATACATTTATTTTCAATTTATAGCCTCAAATGCTAATAATAGCAACAATAATTAAAGATATATTATAAAAATATATAATCAAAATCTACCTTATTTTTGAAAAATATAACCCCAATTTTTTATTTTTTTTCGCTTATATATAAAGATGCAAAACCAAATTTATTATATAAAAATTTTTTTTTTCTTTACCCTGTTTTTATTGTTTAAAAAAATATTTAACATTTTTTTTGATCAAATGTCAAAATTTAAATTCCAAAATCAATTTTGCCATTTGCATGTTTGAAATATTTTTTGTACCTTTGCCAAAACAAAGTTTTCCTTAGGGCAAAAGCCAAAAAAATCCACCCAATACTTATTTCATTTTTGTTAGTTATATAATCACTTTACTATTAGTTTGTTATAGTCAAATAAAACCTCGTTTTAGAAAAATAAAACCTCGTTTTAGCAAATTATTTCTTCGTTTTAGCAGACTAAAACAGCGATTTATTTCTAAGAAATCTTAATATTTTTTTCTTAATTTAGAATTTGGATTTTTATAGTAAAAACATAGAAAAATCATATTAAAATTTCATTAAATCATATTGAGAATTAAGAATTTGAAAACCTAAAAAAGCATTTAGTATATTTTTGTTTAAAAATTAGGGAATATTTTTAATAAAGGGTTGAAAAATGTTAAAATATTGGCTTTTTTTGGTAAAATGATGTTAAAATTTGGTCAAAAAACACATCAACTATGTTAAAAAAAATGTGAATTTATACTATTGGCTTATGTTTTTTAACCAATCATTAGGTATAATAAGGGAAAAAAAGGATTAAAAAAAACTTTTTATCCTTGTAGTTTTTTGTAATAAGGCTTTTCTTTGTACTTTTGTAAAAATTTAATTGCGATTTATTTTTTGAAAAAACTCGATTGGCTTTTAGTAAAATCTTTTTTAGGACCCCTACTTCTTACATTTTCCATATCGGAATTTGTATTGCTTTTGCAATGGCTTTTTAAGGTATTGGAAAGAATAGTAGGTAAGGGTATAGACACAATAGTTATATTGCAGCTTTTCTGGTATTTGTTAATTACAATAATACCTATGGCTCTTCCTTTGGCTGTTTTGCTCGCCTCCATCATAACTATGGGAAATTTTGGTGAAAAATACGAGTTAGTTGCCATTAAGGCAGCGGGCATTCCTTTGTTTAGAGTTTTTCGTCCTTTGATGATAGTTGTTAGTTTTCTTAGCATTTTTGCCTTCTTTTGTGCAAATAATTTCGTGCCTATGGCATTGAAGAAACAAAGAACAATAATGTATGAAATATCTTCAAAAAAGCCTTCAATAAATATTCGTCCCAATGAGTATTATTCCGATATTGACAACTATGTAATAAGGATAGGGGATAAGCATAAGGACGGAAAAAACCTATCGGACATAATAATTTATGACCATAGTAAGGATTTGGGAAATATAAGTGTTACAAAGGCAAAAACAGGACAAATGTATAGCAAGGGAAATTATCTTTATTTTCGTTTGCAAGATGGTTTCACCTACGATGAAACGACAGATAATTCAACCCTATACACCAATCCTCTTTTGAGAATAAATTTCAAGGAACAGACATTAAGGTTTGATATATCCGATTTTGCATATAAGGAATCGGAAGACGAAAATAGATATGCCAATCACTATAAGATGATGTCAATAGAAAGACTTATTAAGAATATAGATGATTTAAAAAAGGAGAACGATGCCTATAATAGGACTATAATAAAAGGAATCCAAAATAAGATGGAGTTGGATAAATACTTTGATAAGCAAAAGGAGGAAAGAAATAATAACTCTGCTGTTTTTCATCCTCAAATATTAGATGAAAAGGCTAAAAATAGTGAGAATAATATTAAAAAGAAATTTCAAAAAGAGAATAGTGCAAATAGTGTAAGCAATAAAAAAGAGGATATTATTGCAAAAGAGGATATACCAATTAAAGATACTATAAAAGATAACTATTCTTTCTATGAAGATTATGCTCTTTTGGATAAAAGCCAAAGAAAGAGGGTTAATGATTTTGCCCTACAAGATATGGCAATAATAAGGTCTGATGTAAAGATGTTGAGCAATAAGAAGGATTCGGACAATCAATATGTGCGTCTAAACAAGAATGAGTTTCATAGAAAATTCACCCTATCTGTTGCATGTATAATTTTATTCTTTATAGGAGCACCACTTGGAGCAATAGTTCGCAAAGGTGGTCTTGGGATGCCTGTTGTTCTTTCTGCTATAAGCTTTATTCTATACTACGTTTTTGGTATGATAGGGGAAAAAGCCGCATCCGAAGGAGCACTATCTTGCTGGTTGGGTATGTGGAGTGCAACGATAATATTTTTCATTATAGGATTATTCCTAACCTTAAAGGCAACTTCCGATGCAGCATTTTTAAGTTTGGATACTTGGCAAAAGGCTTATGATAAGATTTTATTAAAGATAAAAAAGTGTAAAAAGTAAATGAAGATACTGCAATTTTGTTATAAACCTCCACTTCCTGCCTCCGATGGAGGTGCTTTGGGAATGCATAGCCTCACTCTTGGACTTTTGAATAATGGGAACCAAGTTAAGGTTATTGCTTTTAACTCCTACAAACATCCATGTAATAAAGAACTTCTTCCAAAAAGCTATGTTGAGGCAACAGGGTTTGAAACCATATTTGTGGATTTAAAACTACATATAATTGATGCTTTGGTTTGTTTGTTGAAAAACGAGAGTTACCATGTAAAACGCTTTGTAAATGAAAATATGGAACAAAGATTAATTTCTTTGTTAAAAGAAGAAACCTTTGATGTTGTGCAGTTAGAAAGCATCCTTTTAGCACCCTACATTCCAATAATTAGGAAATATTCTAAGGCAAAGCTCATTTTAAGAGCACCAAATATAGAACATATTGTTTGGTTTCGTCTTGCTAAGAACACTAAAAACCCATTTAAGAAACTTTATCTTTTGCAGCTTGCCCATTCATTAAAGAAGTTTGAGTTAAGAAACATTAATTTCTTTGATGGAGTTTTTCCTGTTACGCAAATAGATGCTGATTTTTTCATAGAAAATGGTTGCAAATGTTTCTGTAAAGGCGTAGCTGTGGGTATGGAAATGCCCGATTTTATAGAACAAGATAATGTTGAAGAGAACACATTATTTCATATTGGTTCTATGGATTGGCTGCCCAATCAACAGGGAATAAAGTTTTTTATAGACAATATTTGGGATTCCTTGCATCAAAAATTACCTTTTGTTAAAGCATATTTTGCAGGTAGGGCAATGCCTCTATGGATGATTAATCTAAATAAAGAAGGTATTGTTATATGTGGAGAAGTTCCCGATAGTACAGCATTTATTTGTTCTAAGGAGATTATGATTGTACCTTTGCTTTCTGGAAGTGGGATAAGAATAAAGATATTAGAGGCAATGTCTTTGGGAAAATGTGTTATTGCAACCTCATTAGCTGTCGAAGGGATAATGTGTGAGGATGAAAAAAACGTATTAATTGCAAACACAAAGGAGGAATTTATTGATAGAATCATAAGATGCGTAAAGGATAGGCAATTTTCAAAGATGATAGGACAAAATGCAGAAAACCTAATTAAGGAAAAATACAATATAAATGCAATAGCCAAGCAATTGACAGATTTATATATAAAATTATAAAAAGGAAATAAAAACAAATATTATGAAAATATTAGCAGTACTTTCAAGATTGCCCTATCCACTTGAAAAAGGGGATAAATTAAGAGCATATTATCAATTAAGGGAACTTGCGAAAAACAATGAGGTATATCTTTTTTGTTTAAATAATTCTGAGCCTCATCCTAAGGCAAAAGATATTCTACTTTCCTTTTTAAAGGATGTACATATTTCAGAGTTTAGTACCATTGATGCATTGGAAGGATTATTGGTTTCATTCTTTGATGGGACACCATTCCAAACGGGATACTATTCTCACAGAAAAAACATAAAAGACTTTAAATCCTATTGCAAAAAGATACATCCCGATGTTATATTCTATCAATTTGTAAGAATGGCAAAATATACTGATGTTTCCTATCCAAAGGTCTTGGATTTTCAGGATGCACTTTCAGTAAATATGGAAGGAAGAGCAAAAAAGAGTAGGGGAATAGTAAAATTTATATTTAAGAATGAAACAAAACGCTTAAAGAAATATGAGGCTAAGATGTTTGATATTTTTGATAAGCTCACAATAATTGTGGATGCAGATAAAAAAGCCATTTCTTCTCCAAGACAAAATGAGATAATTGTACTTCCAAATGGGGTTGATGAGGCATATTTCAACTATAATACTCCTCAGAAAAAAGAATTTGATATAATATTTTCAGGAGGTATGAACTATTCTCCTAATGTTATTGCAGCTAATTATCTTGTTAAGGAAATTATGCCAAAGGTTTGGGAGAAGTATCCAAAGACTAATTTAGTCTTAGCAGGAGCTAATCCAACTGCAAGCGTAAAATCTCTTGCCTCAGATAAGGTAATTGTGACAGGATGGGTTGATGATATGAAGGATTATTATGCAAAGGCTCGCATATTTATTGCTCCTATGCAAATAGGAACAGGATTACAAAATAAACTTTTAGAAGCTATGGCTATGAATCTTCCATGTATAACTTCCTCTTTGGCAAATGATGCACTAAAAGCTACAAATAATAAAAATATAATAATAGCCGACACTCCACAAGAGAATGCTGATGCAATTATTTTGTTATTAACCAACCCTGAATTGGCAGATGCAATTGCCAAAAGAGGGAATGAGTTTGTTAAAGAAAACTATCGTTGGGAAACATTCAATAAAGTGTTGGAGCAAACTTTTTGTAGCATTATTCAAAAATAGATTTATACATTATTATATATAGTTTTTGTTTATAATAAAATTAATTGTAAAGACTCTTTTTGCAAATATGTATAAAAATGTTTTATCTTTGCACCAATAAATTTCTAATTTTTATGAAAAAAATCTTTTTTTTACTATTGGTTTCTCTATTTTGCCTTAAAGGCTTTGCACAAATAGAAAAATTGGATAGCACATACATATATATAGATAAGGATTTGGTTGTTTTGGGAATAAATTCCAATACAACAGATGAACAATTATTGGATATTAGAACAAGGTTATTGAAGTATTCAACCATACGTTTCACCGAATTTGACGTTATTAGAGAGCAGACAAATGAAAAAGATAAGAAGGGGAAAATACAATTCATATCTATGGAAGTTGATTGTAGGGATGGATATGTAGGAAAAATTTCTCATTCTTTTGAAAAAGGTGATACTTCTACTTGGGGTTTTTATCGCAATTATGAGAAAAATTCCTATAAAAGGGCTTTTTATATAGGACAACTCTTAAAAGGGAAATAATATATTTATCAATAAAATAAAGGAGATAAAAAAATAATACTAACATTTTTTTAATAAAAATTAGGCTAATTAAAAAATAGTTTATACTTTTGCACTCCAAAAATCACAAAGACAAATGGCAAAGAAAACAAAAGATGCAAGAATACAGGTTATTTTAGAATGTACAGAACATAAGGCATCAGGTATGCCCGGTACATCAAGATATATAACAACAAAATCTAAGAAAAATACACCTGAACGTTTAGAATTGAAGAAGTACAACCCTATTCTAAAAAGAGTAACAGTACATAAAGAAATTAAATAATAAAAATAGGAGAATAAATTATGGCAAAGAAAGTAGTTGCAACTTTGAAAACAGCGGGTGGAAAGTCATACGCTAAGGTTATACGTATGGATCGTTCTCCTAAAACAGGAGCTTACACTTTCAAAGAAGAAATAGTGTTATCTGATAATGTAAAGGACGTTCTATCGAAGAAGTAAAATCAGATACAAAACAAAAACATAGTAAAAGTTGTCTTGCTCTTAAAAGGAGAAAGGCAGCTTTTTTTTGTTTAATTTTGCAATATAATTTTAAATAAAATGTTTTAATTATCCTTCATTTATTAACTTTATAATATAGAATCTATGGGTTTATTTTCGTTTTTAAGCAAAGAGAAAAAAGAAAGCTTAGATAAGGGATTGGAAAAAACAAAAGAGAGTATTTTTTCCAAGCTTTCAAGAGCTGTTATCGGCAAAAGTAAGGTTGATAGTGAGGTTTTGGATAATTTGGAACAAATATTGGTGGAATCCGATGTAGGAGTTTCTACCACCCTTCGCATAATTGAGAATATTGAAAAGCGAGTTGCAAAGGACAAATATCTTGACACTGCTGAATTAAATCAAATATTAAAGGAAGAAATCATAGATCTCTTGAAAGTTAATGAGCAAGATGAAAGAGAGGGTTTTGATTTTGAAATAAAAAATAAGCCATACGTCATAATGGTTGTTGGTGTTAATGGCGTAGGAAAAACAACGACTATCGGAAAACTTGCTTACCAATTCACAAAAGCAGGAAAAAAAGTTATATTAGGTGCAGCTGACACTTTTAGAGCAGCGGCTGTGGATCAGCTAACGATATGGGCAGAACGTACAAATGTGGATATAGTTTCACAAGGTATGAATGCCGATCCTGCATCTGTTGCTTTTGACACCATAAAATCAGCCATTGCAAAAAATATAGACGTTGTTATAATTGACACAGCTGGAAGATTGCACAACAAAGTTGGACTTATGAATGAGCTTTCAAAGATTAGAAACGTCATGCAAAAGGTTGCCTCTTGGGCACCCGATGAAGTACTCCTCGTTTTAGATGCTTCAACAGGACAAAACGCAATTGAACAAGCAAAACAATTTACTGCGGCAACACAGGTCAATTCAATAGCACTAACAAAGCTGGATGGGTCGGCAAAAGGTGGCGTTGTGATAGGAATTTCCGATACCTTTAAAATACCAATTCGCTATATAGGCTTAGGAGAAAAGATGGAAGATTTACAAATCTTTGATAAGAAGGCATTCGTTGAAAGTCTATTTGAAGAAAAAGAAAAATAATAAATACATAATTATATGAATAAGCTAAAAAATTTTATATTACTTGCTCTACTATTAGCAACAATTAGTGTGAATGCACAAAATGATAGCATTAATAAATGTGATGAAAAGATAAATCATCACAATTTTTCAATGTTCTTAGGTTATGGTTTGCGTTTGTCCTCTTCGCCAAGCGACATAATTGACAATAATGCCCAGAATGAAGAACATTTTAAGACAATACGTCATGGTATCCAAATAAATTTTGCATACGAATATATGCTAAAACCTTTCTTAGGTTTGGGATTTAAAGCCTCAGCATTTAATTCTTATGATGGCTTCTTCCATAAAGGAATAACAGGAGATAGTGTAGAATATAAGGATGACACTTATATTTTCTATGTTGGTCCTTCAATAAAATATGTTTTGCCAAAAATAAATGATAAGTTGGATTTATATATTAGAGGAACGCTTGGCTATCTTTCTTTTAGGGATTCTCAACAAAGAGCAACAGCGGCTCCTTCCACAGGAAAATTAACTGCAACAAATGCAACCTACACAGCAAAAACTTTGGGTTACGGATTAGATTGTGGAATTGATTATTCAATTAATGACTATCTTTCATTAGGATTTAACTTTGCCTTCTTAGGAGGAGAGGTTTCCAATTTTAAGTTTGGAGAAGATAAACTTAAAGCTAAGGAAAGTGAAAACCTAAGTAGGTTAAACTTTTCTTTGGGTGTAGTAATAAAACTCTAAATTAATACCTATATAATTATCAAATAATAATTCTAAACTAACATTTAAAGAATAATACTTTTAAGAAAATGGCACTAACAATTAATATTATTTCTTTGGGATGTTCAAAAAATACTGTTGATTCCGAATTTATAGCAGGAGGTTTAGCAAATAAAGGATACGATGTTGGCTTTGATTTAAACAAGAAATACATTGATATAACAATAATAAACACCTGCGGGTTTATACATGATGCAAAACAGGAGTCAATCAACACCATACTATTGCAATGTGCATTAAAGAAAAGTAATAAAGTAGGAAGGGTTATTGTTTGTGGATGTCTTTCTCAAAGATATGAAAAGGAACTACAAGAAGAACTACCTTTGGTAGATGCTTTCTTTGGAGTTGGACAATATGATAGTCTTTTAGCATATCTTGAAAGAGAGAATGAAGAACAACTATACAATAAAACACGTCTTTTAAGCACTCCAAAACATTATGCCTATTTAAAAATAGCAGAAGGATGCAATAGAAATTGTTCCTATTGTGCTATTCCAATAATTAGAGGTAAGAATATTTCTCGTAGAATTGAAGATATAATTGAAGAGGCAAATAAATTGGTAGAAGAAGGTGTTAAAGAAATAATATTAGTTGCACAAGATACTACCTATTATGGAGTAGATCTATATGGGAAAAGAAGACTCTACGACCTATTAAAAGAACTTGTAAAAATAGATAAACTAAAATGGATAAGGATTCAATATGCCTATCCGCAGGCTTTTCCTTTGGAGGTTTTGGATTTAATGCAAAAGGAAGAGAAAATATGTAAATACATTGACATTCCTTTACAACATATTAGCAATAGTGTGCTTGATAGTATGAAAAGGCATATCACATCCACTGAAACAGAAAACCTAATTAAACAAATAAGAGAAAAAGTTGCTCAAATTTCAATTCGTACAACCTTTATTGTGGGCTATCCCAATGAAACAAAAGAAGATTTTTCCCTTTTAAAAGAATTTGTCAAAAAAAGCCGCTTTGAAAGAATGGGTTGCTTTACCTATTCTCCCGAAGAGGGAACTAAGGCTTTTCTATTAGAAGATAATGTTTCAGAGGAAGAAAAACAGGAAAGAATGGATGAATTGTTGGATATTCAACAAGAGATTTCCTTAGAACTAAACCAAGAAAAAATAGGAAAAGTTTTTGAAGTTATAATTGATAGAAAAGATTTGGATTTCTTTGTTGGAAGAACACAATACGATTCTCCCGAAGTGGATAATGAGGTTCTAATTTCTGATAAATATTCTTTGGAAGTAGGAGAGTTTTATAATATAAAAATTGTTGATGCTGTTGAATTTGATCTTATAGGAGAGGTAATTTATGAGTAAAACATTTGAAGAAAAATATAAAGAAATAAGACTCCTAATTGATAAGGAACTTATTGGTGAGGCAAAAGAAGAATTGGATAAGATAATTCAAGAAGATAATTTGCAAGAAATGGCATATTATCTTAAAGGAAACCTTTATAAAAAAGAGCAAAATTGGAAAGATGCAATTAATAACTACACTAAGGCAATTGAAATAAATCCTTCCTCTGTTGCTAAACAAGCAAGGGATATGTGTATTGAAATTCTCAAATTCTACAATACTGATATGTATAATCATTAGTAGGAAAATAAAAACAAAAATAAAGACCACAATATGTCATTTACACTATTGATAATTCTTTTTCTTAGCGGCATAATTGTAGGCTTTATTAATACCCTTTCAGCAGGAGGAACAACCCTTTCAATTGCTCTTTTTCTTGCACTTGGTCTTCCAATAGAAAGTGTTAATTCAACAAATAGGATAGGGGTATTAATTCAAAGCTTTTCTGCATCTTTAATGATGAGGAAAAAACACTTGATAAATTATAATAAAATTCTCCTTCTTACACTTCCAACAATTTTTGGAGCAATTTTTGGAGCAATTTTGGCTTCATATATCACAAGCTCTTTGTTCTCCCTACTCTTTGCAGGAGTTTTGCTTCTTACTTTGGTTTTTATGTTTATAAATCCCAAAACCCTATATAAAGAAGATGAAGAAAAGACAAAAAAGAAATATACCCTTATTCATTATCTTGTATTCTTTTTTATTGGAATTTATGGGGGATTTATTCAAGTTGGAACGGGCTATTTCCTAATTGCAGCAGGAACTCTTCTTTTGGGCTATGATTTAATTCAAACCAACGCCATAAAGGTGACAATAATGTTTTTCTATACCTTAGTTGCAATGGTTGTTTTCTTTTTTGAAGGAAATATAAATTGGACCTTTGGACTTTTACATGCAGCAGGGGGAGCCCTTGGAGCTTATTTGGCAACACTCTTTGCAATAAAAAAAGGAGCTAAATTTATTCGCTGGCTTATCATATTTGTAATAATTGTCACAGCGTTGAACCTTTTGGGCATAATTAATTTGAAAGAAATAATGTCCAACTTCGTAAAAGTTTTATAACTTTGCCATCTCTAAAATAAGAAATGTTGAATAACTAAAAATATTTTGAAATGGAAAAAATAATTTTTTTAATATCATTAGTTGCAATCCTTGTAAGCTGCTCTACAACTAAAAATAGGAATTTGGTAAATGAAAAAGATGTGCCTGCACGTTACGTAAATGACTTCAAAAAGAATCGTCCTAATGCACAAAAATCTTCATGGGAAAAAGTAGATTCCCTATCCTATAAAGCCATTTTTACAGATAATAATAACCAAATGCAAATACTATATTCCAAAACAGGAACACAAACCTCTTGGATAGTGCCTTTGCAATATGTTCCTTCTGCAATTACAGACTATATTACAAAAAACTACCCTTCTTATAAACTACAAGAAGTTTCAATATCTGATGTGAAAAATAAAAAGGTATATAATGCCGTTATAAAACTAAATAAAAAAGAAGTAAAAACTTTGGAATTTGACCTAAATGGTGAATTTAAATCCGAAGTAAGATAAATAGTTTTAGATTTACAATAATTTAAAACTAATTTTTTAACATTTTCAATTCAAAAAAAAACGAAGATTTTTAATTAAGTCTTCGTTTTCCTTTTATGTCGGGGCGGCAACCGCCCTTTGTGTTGTCCTTGCGGAAGTCGGGATTTTATAATTACATAATTTAATTCAATATAAAAAAGTTGGCAACACTTGTTTTGTCCTAACGGAAGTAAAAAAATACATTTATATATTCATAATTTGACATAAATAAAACCGCGTTTTAGGAAAATAAATCTTCGTTTTAGTAAATTATTTCTTCGTTTTAGTAAATTATTTCTTCGTTTTAGCAGAATAAAACAGCGTTTTATTTGAATTTTTCTTCGTTTTTTTCTGGAAAAATAAGGTTTTGAGTTTTTTAATTAAAAATCGGGGAAAATATATTAAAATTTGTTTGGATTATATTGATAATTAATAATTTGAAAATATTAAATTCCGTTAGGAAAAACAAAGGTCGGTTGCCGACAAAAATTGAGTGAAATGTTAAAAATTCATCAAATTTTGTGTTTTTTTGATGAAAGAAATGTTAAAATTTGGGGAATTTGCGAAAAATATTGTTAATTTTTTTGCAAATTTTAAGTTATTTGGAATTTTAGTAGTGGAATTTATTGCTCTGCTTTAAGAATCCTTTACCAAATCTCTCCTATTGGGAACTTTTTACGGAAGTTTTTAAGGCTTTCTCTATCAATTTGGCAATAGAGAATCTCTTCTTTATTATCCTCACATCTAATTATTGTCTCTCCTTTATAGGAAATAATTTGCGAATGTCCTGAATATTTAACCCCTGTTTCATCTTTGCCTATACGATTTACTCCTGCAACATAAGCCAGATTTTCAATGGCTCTTCCCTTTAAAAGAGTGTCAAAAACATCTATTCTACTCTCTGCCCAAGAAGAAGGGAAAAGTGCAATATCGTATTCATACTCACCATTACTATAAGTGTTCCTCATCCAGAGAGGAAAACGCAAGTCAAAACAAATAAAAATAGCTATCCTCCATCCTAAATATTCAACAATAACCTTCTTTTCTCCCTTTGTTATCTTGTCTTTCTCTTCTGAAAGAATGAAGAGATTTCTCTTATCATAAGAAATATATTCTCCGTTTGGATAAAAAAAATATGCCCTATTAAAAAATTTTCCCTCCTCCTCTATCAGTATAGTTCCCAAAACTGCAACATTCTTTTTTTGAGAAAGGTTTTTCATCCACAAAAAAGTCTTCCCATATTCTTTTTCTGATAAAGAGGCATTGGTAGTAAAGCCCGTGGAAAACTCTTCTTGAAGAATAATTAAATTTGTATCTTCTTTAAGTGTGCTTAATAAACTTTCTAAGTGCGTTAAATTATAAGGAATATCCCCATATTTTGTATCGTTTTGAACAATTGCTATATTCATAGTCTTTATCTTTTTTTATAAATTCTTGTTTTATTAAAAATTATTCCTGCCTTTTAGTTGCAATTACATGGATATGCCATACGTATTTTGGCATTAGGAAATAGTGCTTTTATACTCTTTTGTTGCTTTCTATTCATTTGAATTGCCCTCATATCTAAATACAATAGGGTATTCCCCCACAGAGAAAACTCTTTATAGAAACTCTTTATTTTATTATCCCACATAATTAATGTGTCAATATTTAATAGACTTAACTCCTTAGGAAGGGTTTCTATGTAGTTGGAAGAAAGATCCAAGTAGTGTAAGTTTTTTAATAGGGATAATTCTTTGGGAATTTCTTTTATGTAGTTTTGTTTTATTATTAGTTTTTCAAGACTTTTCATTAATAAAACTTCCTTAGGAACTTCTTTTAACTTCTTTTTTGATAGGTCTAAAAAAGTTATTGTATCGTAAAAAGGAGAAAGTAAGAGGTTATTTTCTTTGTTTTGATTGTTTGTATTAGGAAATTCGCTCTGTCCCTTTAAAATAAAAGAAAGAAAGAAGAGAAAAAAGAAAAGGAAAAAAAAGCCTTTATTCATTTTTTGAAAAATATTCTTTTGCAATTAATACATCCTTATTTATTGCTTGTTTTAATAATTCTAAATTGTCAAACTTCTTTTCCTCTCTAAGAAAATCTTTGAGGCGTAATTTAACCTTTTTGCCATATAGATCAATATTCTTATCCAATATATGCACCTCTATTCTCTTTTCTGTCTTTTCTAAGGTTGGGCGAATGCCAATACTTGTTACGCTATTGTATTTTTCCTTTCCTTCAACCAATAATTCCGAGAAATATACACCTGAAAGGGGTAATAGTTTTTCTGGAAAAACCTCTAAATTTGCCGTTGGCACTCCAAGTTCTCTTCCTATTTTATCTCCACTAATAATGGTTGAAGAAAAACTATAGTCTTCTCCAAGAAGTTTATTAGCAAGAGGAATATCCCCTTTAAGTAGGGCATTACGTATCTTAGTTGAAGAAACATCTATATCATCAACCTTAACGCATAAGGACATTCTTTCAATAATTAGGTCCTTTCTTTTATCCATTATATATTCGCTATCTAAGGAAGAATCTCTATTTCCAATTTGATTATCATAACCTAAAAGTATTAGTTTAGGATTATACTTTTGTTGAAGAATAGTTATGAAATCCTCAGCCGATAGTTTTGAAAAGCTCTTATCAAAATGTATTAGGACAATTCTATCAAATCCTAATGAGGATAGTTTTTCCAATCTTTCCTCTTTTGTTTGTAGGAGTTTAATATCATAATTTGGGTCTAAGACTTGCTTTGGGTGATTATCAAAGGTTATGATAAGGGGTTTTGCTTTTAGTTTTTCAGCTTTTTCTTTAAGAGTATTAAGCAAAAGTTGATGTCCTAAATGCACGCCATCAAACATTCCTATGGTTATTAAAGGACGAAAGGACAAATGTTGTTTAGAGTTAAAAGATATAATATTCAATAGTGATTGATTTTAGTTAGTTTTGCAAAGGTAAGAAAAAAAACATTTATACAATTTTTCTTATTTTTTTTCTTCTACTTGCTTTACTTTACAAAGAAATAGTGTAAATTCGCAGCCTATAAACTAAAAATAATTTCATATTAATAAATATGAATAATACTATTTAAAAATAATGTTTTATGGGAGTAATAAGTAGAGGAAAAATATCGCAAATTATAGGTGCGGTTATAGATGTTACCTTTGAAGAAGGCGAGAAATTGCCAAATATATACGATGCTTTAAGAGTTGTTCGTCCTAATGGAGCTGATTTAATATTGGAATGCCAACAAGATATAGGGGATAACACTGTTAGAACTATTGCTATGGATTCAACAGACGGCTTACAAAGAGGTCTTGTTGTGGAAAATTTAGGCGAACCTATCTCTATGCCTGTTGGAGAACATATAAACGGCAGACTATTTAATGTAATAGGTAAGGCAATTGACGGAATAGGTGAAGTTACCTCTCCAACAAATTATCCAATCCACAGAGACCCACCCAAATTTGAAGACCTTTCAACCTCACAAGAGGTTCTCTTAACCGGTATAAAGGTTATAGATTTAATTGAGCCTTATGCAAAGGGAGGAAAGATTGGTTTGTTTGGCGGAGCTGGCGTTGGAAAGACAGTACTCATTATGGAGATGATAAACAACATTGCAAAGAAATACTCAGGACAATCTGTATTTACTGGAGTTGGTGAAAGAACAAGAGAAGGTAATGATTTACTTAGGGAAATGTTGGAATCAGGAGTAATAAAATATGGAGAGGATTTCAACAAATCAATGGAAGAAGGAGGTTGGGACCTTTCTAAGGTTTCGCAAGATGCACTATCGGAATCTAAATGTACATTAGTCTTTGGACAAATGAACGAACCACCCGGAGCAAGAGCAAGAGTAGCTCTTTCAGGTTTAACTTTGGCAGAATATTATAGGGATGGAGATGAAAAAACAGGAGGAAGAGACATCCTATTATTTATAGATAATATATTCCGTTTTACACAAGCAGGCTCAGAAGTTTCAGCTCTTTTAGGTAGAATGCCATCAGCGGTGGGCTATCAGCCAACATTGGCATCTGAAATGGGGATAATGCAAGAGAGAATAACCTCAACAAAGAGGGGATCTATAACATCTGTTCAAGCAGTTTATGTTCCAGCTGATGACCTTACCGATCCAGCACCAGCAACTACCTTTGCACACTTGGATGCTCAAACAGTTTTAAGTAGGAAAATATCAGAATTGGGTATATATCCAGCTGTTGATCCTTTGGAGTCAAACTCCCGAATCCTTTCTCCTAATGTTGTGGGAGAGGAACATTATCAAACAGCACAAAAAGTTAAGAATATATTGCAACGATATAAGGAATTGCAAGACATTATTGCAATATTGGGTATGGAGGAACTTTCAGATGAGGATAAACTTATTGTTTCTCGTGCTCGTAGAGTGCAACGTTTCCTTTCACAACCCTTCCATGTTGCAGAGCAATTCACAGGTATGAAGGGTGTTTTTGTTTCTTTGGAAGATACAATAAAAGGATTTAATATGATAATTGACGGAGAGGTGGATGAATATCCTGAGGCTGCTTTCTCAATGGTAGGAACAATTGAAGAGGCAATAGAAAAGGGTAAGAAGATTCTTCAACAAAGTCAAGAGCAAAAATAATATTATAAGCAAATATGAATATAAAGATTATTTCTCCTGAAAAAGAGGTTTATCAAGGTGAAGTCACCTTAGTCCAACTACCGGGAATTGACGGACTATTTGAGATATTGGAAAACCACGCTCCTATAATTTCTGTACTAAAACAAGGGAAAATACGTCTTATTACTCCATTAAAAAAGGAAGAAATTATAGATATAAATAGCGGAGTTATTGAATGCTCAAACAATAATATTCAAATACTAATACAATAAAAGAAATTTACAAATAATATAAAAGGAAGATTTATTTTTATTATTTAATCATTAAGACGAATAACATCCACCCGAAAAAGTGGATGTTATTTTTTTACTCCAAATTTTGATTTAAATAAAACAAAATAATATCCAAATATGATTTTATACTATAAGAATTTTATTCTATCAGCCAATAGAAGAAAATAATCAATAGACCATATATCCAATTCCTTAGGGTTTTGAATAAAGGGAATAACATCTTGCTTTACCTTATTAATATCGGTGGAAGAAAGTCTTTCTTTAAGCATCGTTAAAAAAGATTCCTTATCTATATTCATATCATTAAATTCTTTGGTTCTAATTTGTAAATGAGAGAAATTTAAAGGCACATTATTTTTAACGTACCATTGAAAGTCATACCAATCTCTGCCCTTTATACGAGTTTTCCATTTGCGAAATAATAGAGCATGCATCTTTCCTGCATATAAATCTGGAAGAGTAAAACAATTTGTCATAAAAGAAAAAGGCATCAATATTAGTTTTTGTTCTGTTGTAAAACCTAAAGGAGGGTCAATATCAACTTCTATTTTAATTTTTAAATCTTTTTCCGTATTGAATTTAACATCATATATAATAGTATTATCTTTTAAGAATGCAGACTCCACTTTTGTTTCTGCTTTTTTTTCTTTTTTATTAATAACTACATCTCTACCTGAAGCCTTAAATTCATCTATAATTGACGGAAAATAGTTCTCTAAATCAAATTCCTCATCTTTTCTTATAAGAGAAAAATCCATATCTTCACTGAAACGTGGTAAATTATGAAATATCCTCAAACAAGTACCTCCATAAAAAGCTGCCTTATCAAAGAATCCTCCACGAGATAATCCAGCAAGAGCTATTTCTTGCATAACTTCATGTGTTGCATTTCTTTTTTGATCCTTAGTTTTCATCTCATATTTTGAGAGCATTTGTTCAAATATTGTCATTATGATAATAAATTTAATAATAGTTTAAGTATATCTTTTTTTCTACCTACCTTTATGCAATCCTTAATAATATCTTTGTTCATATTATCTAAGGCAGACATATCAAAACGTAGGTCTTCTTCTAAGAAAGTAATTAATGCTTTTTCCGATTGTAGTCTTAATTGAGGAGTTATAACAATCATATCACATAAGGCTTTTTCAATAGAAGCTATAAGAAAAGTGTATTTATTTTCAATTGTTTCTTGTCTAATGCCTATTGGATAATAATCCCTATTTATTGTTATATATTCAAAATTACCTATTGAATTTGTAAATTTTTTAGAACGATTCATTGTTAAAGAACGAAGAGTATATACATGTTCGGGAATTAATCCATAATGACTCAATGCACTTTCCATAGAAACGTATGAAGGACCATATATA
This sequence comes from Bacteroidales bacterium, assembly GCA_031262295.1. Classification (GTDB taxonomy): domain Bacteria; phylum Bacteroidota; class Bacteroidia; order Bacteroidales; family P3; genus UBA10566. Next base: position 28,720 of record JAISIA010000057.1, read on the forward strand.
TGATTTGCTATTAACTCTGCTGATAATAATTGTTTTGTTACCTTTGGTGAAACAACATACATACTTCTTTTCAATCTTATTATCTTTCCTTCCTCTTCCAAAGATGCAATCTTGTTACGAGGGAAATGATAATTGGAATACAAAGAACGTAAAACTGCATAATCAACAGGTACTATCCCCAATTGCTCCAATTTTTCCATACTATAATCTCTTAATTTTCGCACAAAGATAGTAACTTTTGCATCAATAGTTGAATTTTATCAGAATAATTGTGCAAAATCTACTGAAAAATAGGATAAGATTCTTATAATTTATGTTTAAAAAAGGCTAAATGTTGTTTAGTTTTCCCTATCTATAAATAAAAACTTCTCCTGATTGAGTGACAACATCGTTTTTCTTATCGGCATAACGATAGGTTGCCTTCCAAACGTAGGCACCTGTTTGTACGTATTCTCCTTTGTATTTACAATCCCATACATTTTCTTGATTGGTTGTTGAAAATACAACTTCACCCCAACGATTATATATCTTTAAAAGGAAGTCAATAGGGTTATCAACATAGACTCTAAAAGTAGAAACACTTGGATTATTATCATAAATATAAACCCCTGTTGGTGCCCAACAATAATGGGTATTATGTATTCTTATAATATTATCTGTAGAATCTGTACATCCCTTATCCGTTTCAACCATTAGCTTTACTATATATTGACGTATTGTATCACTAAGAGTAAAGGTATGTACAAAATAGCTTTCGTTAGACTGAGCACCATCGGATATTGTCCATAAACGATTAAAGCTATTTTCAGTTTTATCTTCAAATATCACCAAAGGATCTAAATCATCAATAATTTTTGGATTAAAGTCCATCTGAACCTCAGGCAAAGGATTAACATAAACAATGGTGGTATCGGAATTTATACATCCTATTGAATCTTCTGCAAAGGCAATATACATTGTAGAAATCTTAGGATGTACTTTTAAAGATTCCTCTGTGGAGTTTTCTATTGCCTCATCCATAGGAATAGAATGCCAATAGTATTTATCTACATTACCATTAAGAGCAATTGTTGTAGAGTCTCCATAACATATAGAAATATCATTATTAACATTAATTATTGGCTTATCCGATGCTCTTACAATAACGCTTGCCTTTGTTTCACATCTGGTAGGACCATAAGTAACGCTTACTTCATATTGTGTTTCTGATTGCTCAGGCTTAACACTTATTGAAGGGCTTTTTTGACCATTATCCCATTCAAAGGTGCAATTATCTTTTGAAGAGTTTGCAGTAAGAAGAGTTGTTGTTCCCAAACAAATATTAGTATCTCCATTAATTGATACTTGTGGAGCTTCATTTACTTGAATATATACAACATCTTCTGCAAAACAATTCAATGCATCTGTAAGTTTATATTTTAAATTTCCTGAAATAGGAGGAACGTATGATAGGGTAGTAGCACTTTGATTAGGTATTACATCATTATTAAAAAACCAAGAAGAAGTACCAGTAGGAGAAGTCTCATCTAAGTTAAGAAATGACATCTCATCGCCATTACAACAAGAAGTATCTTCAAAAAGTCTAACACTAAATTCTCTTGGATGAACAATAACTGTATCTCTTCTTGTACAAACCCATTGACCCATTTCATTCTGATTGTCTGCTTCAAATATGTAGTATATATCTTGTGTTGGCGTATCAACATAATTATTGGGGTTTGCAATAGTTGTAAAATTTTCTAAAACAGGTCCTGTCATACCAGCTTGTTTTTTTACCTTATATTGGTGTGCTCCGTTTAAACTAAAAGCTATATTATTGCCTAAACAAACAGTATCATACCTACCAGTATCTCCATTATGTGTTATATAAAAAGGAGGAAGATCAATAGGTTTTACAAGTATAGAATCGCTATAATAAAGCACATCTACATTTCCATTTAAATCTGGCAACCTATCAATAGTTGTTTCCATAATATACCACATTGGTCCTTCTTCCTGTGTAGGTTGTACTCTTACCCATTCATCACTACCAGAAGTTACATTGGGACCTTCTGTAGGAAGATTAAGACCAACTCTATTATAATCTTCGCTTGTAGCACTTCTTCTATACCATTGTGTAGATTGGCTTAAATTTCCTTGAGGTCTTATTCTCCAAGCCTCATTTTGTGCTGTCCAATCAGAGGTTCCATTATAACTTACACCTTCGCTATTGGTAATAGCAAGCCCTTGTGTTCCATCTGCATTTTGAATACCAAGCGTTGCCCATCCAGAATTCCATGAAGGGCAAGAAGGTTTATTTAGCATATAAAATTCTATAGTATTTGTTGTCTCATATAAAACTATCATCTGAGTTGCAAGCAAATTAGTACAAATATACATTGGAACTTGATAATAACTTAATATAAGTCTTCTACAAGGATAATCTCCTACTATAATGTAAGACATACTACCTCCTTGTCCAAAATGTATGTCATGATATGGACTAAAAATGCAATTTAAAAATTCAGTAGAAGCTGTACTGGGAAGAACCATGTGAGTACTCCAACTACAACCTTGTCCTGCTTTGGCTAAATTAAAAGAAAGATTGCCGTTAGTACTCATAATACAACTATTATATGTATTTCCATAAAAAGAAAAAACAAAAGGTGGTGCACCTGTTGGTAAACCATAACTTAAACTAAATACGTTTCCCCAAACATCATCTGATGCTGAAATATCAACATCTATTCTATTATCATATTCACTAAGATTAAAAGAACAAGGAGGATTAAATGGTATTGATTCATAAATGTAGTTTGTGGAGGCACCTGGTGCATAAGTAAAAGCTTTTAATTGTATGTAGTCTTGACTGCAAGATAATTGTACTGTATCTCCTGAATTATTTTCTGTTGTATCGCTTGCCCAACTATGATGAATATAAGCACTAATACAGGATTGTTGTCCTAAAACATTTATAGTGATACCAAAAAATAAAATAAAATAAAATAATTTTCTCATGAGGTTATGCCGTTTAACTATTTTTTTTGCAAAAATAACTTATTTACCCAATAAAGCACACAAAGAGACGAAAATATTTGCTTTTTTTTTGAAAGTTTTCTAAAAACACAGCCTTATATCTTATAAATTAAAACCAAATAAACCAAATAAAAACTCAATGCAAAATCATCTTATAATAACATCTTTACATGTTGCAAAACTAAAATGCTGTTTTGTTGTTAGTAGACTTTTTATTTGTCGTTAGCCGTCCTTTATTTTTCCTGCGGAACTTAGGGTAGCCTTCTTATCTATTTATAATTCAGGTCGCCTAAAACGAAGATTTAGTAAATTATTTCTTCGTTTTAGTAAATTATTTCTTCGTTTTAGAAAACTAAAACAGCGTTTTATTTTTACATAATCTAAGTTTTTTTAATCGTGTTTAAGAAATAGGAAAATTTTTGTTTAAAAATCAAGATTTAAAAATAAATTAAGCCAGATAAAAAACTTTTTTACCAAAGAAAAATATCCGCATTCGCTAAAATCAATCAAAAATTCCCTAAATTGGATTAATTAATATGAAATTATAAGTTATTGATATATATATATATATATATATATAGTGCTGTTTTTTATTGGAAAATATTTTGTTTGTGTTGTAAAGTGATTTATTTTTGTTGCTTAAAATGTTAAATTTTATAAGTAATACAAGAAGAATAAAAATTGATTTATTAAATTATCTTGATTAAAATGAAAGATGCAATAAAACAGTATATAGAGCAAATACTTTATTCCTTACAAATGGAGGATTGTTCATATGATATTTATCAAAATCATGTGGATACTTTTCCTATGTGGATAAAAACTGATAAAGTTATTTGCGAATTTGCTGTTTGTATTCATAATTGTAGTGATTCTGATAGATTATCTAGATTTATAGGTAAAACAATATACAATGGCAACAATAATACAATCTATTGGTTTGAAGGAGATGTTGCAGAGAATATTGTAGAGACATTTTGTGATGATGTTAAAGATGTTTCTATTGACTGGCTAAAGCAGGATACAAGACTGCCTGTATGGTTGGATTCTTTAATATTTAAAGATTTATTAGCTCAATATGCTCCAGATTTTCAGAGATTTGATTATAATCTTAATTTAACAAAAGAAGATAATCTCAAATATTTGGGCACGTATTTCCCACGTAGTTATGCAGAATCTTTTTGCATATTCAGCAATATCTTTCAAAATGATATATATAACAATTTGTTTAATCATGATACTGTTTCTGTTTTATCTGTGGGCTGCGGTACTGGAGGTGATGTGATAGGTTTGTTGACTGCTATTCAGAAATATTGTACATCTATTACTACATTGACTATATATGCTATTGATGGAAATAAAGAAGCCTTATTAATATTTAAACGTATTGTTAATAAATTAAAAGATTTTTGCAATATAGAAATAGAATTTAATACAATTAATGAAACATTTCAATCAACCAAAGATATAGATATAATTGTTGACAAATTACCTTATAAAACATTTGATTTTATTCTATCTTTTAAAATGCTATGTGAGCTTATTTTTGATGGAAAAGGCTCTAATGATAATGCGTACTATGAATTTACAACAATGCTTTTGCCAAGATTATCAAATATTGGACTTTGTTGTTTGTTGGATGTAACAACTAAATCTGCTATGGGAAAATTTATCCCAGTATTAATGAATACTCAATTAAATCAAGCACTACGAGATTTGGAAGAATATGCAACATTATTGCCATTGCCTTGCTCTTTGTACGAATCTATATGTTATGAAGAATGTTTTACGCAACGACATTTTTTTGTATCATCTAAACAAAAGGATAGAGATATTAGTAAAGTATGCTATAGAATTATTGGACATAAACAATTTATAGCATCTTTAAAACATGATTGTACAGAAATTAAATATGTTTTGCGAAATAAAGATGGAGAAAATATATGTTGCTCCAAAGCAAAAGGTAATATGTATAGAGATGGATATAAACTATAAATAATAAAGATATAATATGCCTAAAAGAAGTTTTTATGTAAAAGATTCGGAATTAGATGACTATCAGGTTAAAATAATTAATAAAAGAAGCGATAATTCTTTCATCGTCAAGGGTTGTGCTGGCAGTGGAAAGTCAATATTAGCATTATGGAAAGCCAAGCAAATTCAAAATGAGAAGAAAGGTTCGTATCAAATAATCGTATTTACTAAAGCCTTGATGCAATATATGGCTGATGGAATTCACCAAGTAGGCATAGATGCTAATAATGTAGACTATTTGTGGTCTTATGAAAATCGTAAAGGATGCCCTTCATCTGATTACATTATCGTTGATGAAGCCCAAGACTTTTCTAAAGAAGACATTTTGAATTTTAAATCCAAAGCTCGAAAAGCATTGCTTTTGTATGGTGACTCTGCACAACAATTATATAAGTTCTTGCAAGACAAACAAACAGTATCTATGGAAGAATTAGCCATAATAACAGGATTTCAAACAGAACAATTAGTCTTTAATCATAGATTACCGAAAACGATAGCTAGAGTGGCAGAATACATTAGTAGTACTAAAGATGATTTGGAAGATAGATGTAAAAATGAAGGCATTGAAAAACCTAAAATTTTAATGTGCTCTTCTTTTAATGCTCAGTTAGATAAGATTGCTGAAATTATAAAAAATAGAAACTTTGAAGATGTTGGCATACTTTTTCGTCACAATGAAGAAGTTGAACGAGCTTATAATTACTTTAGAAATAAAGGTTTGACAGTAGAAGCAAAATTTAATCGCACAATCGATTTGAACTTTAATTCTGATAATCCTAAGCTCATGACATATCATAGTTCTAAAGGATTGCAGTTTGAAGCAGTGTTCTTGCCAGACTGTACGTGTGATAGTAATGATGACAGAAATGCTTTGTATGTAGCTATAACTAGAACATATCAAGTACTTTATGTTCTTCATTCCGGTAACTTATCGAATTTTTTCGACCCTATACCTTCCAGTCTATATGAAAAGAGTATTAAAGTAACAGAAGAATTATGATAAAAAAATTATATATCCCCACATCAACGCTCAATTTTAACAACATGATGTCGAGCGAATCTATTTCTCCTGCTTCATTTTATGAAAAAAGAGGCTATGGGTATAAAAGATATGAAAGAGTAGCCCCTAACAGATTGTCTAATATTATTCTTTTATACGAAAAATACCCCATATTTAAAATTGAGAATAGCGAAATAGAAAATTATCCTTTAGTACTTGAAGTAGAGATTCCACCCTTTTTGGACTGCAATATTCACGATGGTAATGGTTGCTATTTTTCAAAAAAAACCATATATTTGAACCCAATATATACTAAAATAATCTTTAGGAATCAGGATGAAATGACAAGCACTTTGTCTAAAACAGAACCCAGCATAGAAACAAAGATGGTTCATTTGTATGAAGCCAATATGGCGATTTTGTCAAATGACATAGAAACATATGAGTGGGTGGATACCAATATGAAGGATTCACAAGAAGATATTTCAATATATATATCAGAGGATAAACTAATAAACAAATTGAAGGGATTCATGTATGCCTATTTAATTGCATCAAATCAATCAATCCCTGATTACATAGTAAAGATTAAGCGTGATATGAAGTTATTGCGTAATCTTCTTTCGGCTGTCATCGCAAGTCCGAATGGACTTGCGACTTCTGCAGAAAATAAACAGTTAGAAGACATATATAATGAAATAAACGACTTATTCTACCAAAATTCTGAATATAGCTATAAAATCAAAGAACTACTTAAACAGAAAGCAAGTGAATACGACTATCCGCAATTTGAAAGCATACTGCAAAAAGAGCATATTTTTGATGATTGGATTAAGAAGCAATCAGACTTATCTATATTGCAGCCACCATTTTGTATAGATGAATTTCATATTACTAATTCCGAAATAGACAAAACTGCTAAACTTGAGAATTATTTGAATGGTATCAGTACTCAAATAGCATTATTAGAAAATAAATGTGGAAATAATCATATTCCATCATCTCAATTACCTCAATTACAGAATGGGCGAATATCCCAAATTAAAGGACAAAAAGATTTCGTAATGAAACTCTTTAATGAATATTTAGAAGAAGCTTACTCTAAGAGCGATTTCTTGCAATCTCGCTACAATTTTGCCACGAGTGGAGGAAAACTATTTAAGGAAGAACTAAAAGAACGATGGGATACAGATCCTTCTCGTGAATACATCAATAGTTTACGTTGTAATCTAAATGAATTTCAGTGTTTTGATATAAATAGCAGCGATAACCAAACGCTGAAGTCCTTTGCTGCATTCTGTCAAAAAGGAGATGCTGATATAGATAAATTGGAAGACTATCTTATTTCCAATTTAATAGGAGACTTTAGGATATCATTCTCTTTGTGGGGTATTATTTTTGGTTTTGCAGAAATGCCAAAAACGTTCACTAACAAGTTTTTTGCTTCAAAGAACATGGAGTATATTACGGAAATATATAAATATATTTTTGAACAAATTCATGGAATCCATTTGGAAGGTAGCATTAAACCGTATGAACTACGAGCGGATATAGAAACGCCAAGTAAAATGAATCAGGTTGATAATCATAGCCCAGAGCAAACACAAACGATGTTCAATTTAATCCCAGAAGAGTTGAAGTGGATTTTTAATTCGGACGAGTTCAAAAGCTTATCAGAATCAGCTCAAAAATATTTTAAAGAGGGACTCCTAAAACATTACTTTGGCTCAAATAAACAAATTGATGATAATTTTATCAAGGCAATAGAAAAACTAACATTTCCAAAGTCAAAAACAAAATGGGAGAAAGTTGTCAAATATATAAAGGGAGGGATAAACCCCAGAAAGAGAGATACTACACCTCAAGAGTCCTCCTTATTCCAATTTGAAGTTGGCAAGGATTTTTATTGTGATAGCAATACTTTTTATTCCTTGAGATCATTGCTCCCTGAAAAAAAATCCATACAAAAGAAGTTTAAAGAAGATATTGAGTGGTTTCAAGCGGAATATATCAAAGGGGAATCATCTACTTATTATGCAAAAGCAAGTAGAGAAAATGAACGAGTAATAGAATCTTTTGAAAGATATATACGGAAGAAAAAGTATAATGATAAGATTAATATAGATCGCATCATTTCAGAACTTAAAAGATTGTATAATGTCAGATAAAATTCAAATAATGACAAGGGATAAAGTTGCTGAAGCATTAGCCCCTATCATTATCTCAGCCAGTCGTTCAACGGATATTCCTGCATTCTATGCGTCATGGTTCATTGAACGACTAAGGCAAGGCTATGTTGTATGGACAAATCCATTCAATCAGAAACCCATGTATGTCTCGTTTAATCATACGAAAGCTATTGTCTTTTGGTCAAAAAACCCAAAACCGATTATTCCATATCTGCATGAATTGGATAAGAGAGGAATTTGTTATTACTTTCAATTCACTCTTAATGATTATGAAAAAGAAGGCTTTGAACCGAATGTTCCCCCATTAGAAGACAGAATTGCTACATTCAAACAATTGTCGTCTCTCATTGGAAAAGAAAGGGTTATATGGAGATTTGACCCTTTGATGATTACCTCGGAATTGTCGGCAAGAGATTTACTGCTGAAGATATGGAATATAGGCAATCAGTTGAAGGACTATACCGAAAAGCTGGTTTTCAGTTTTGTTGATGTGCAAACTTACCTTAAAGTTCAAAATAATTTGATAAAAAGGACGCATTATTTTGATAAAAATAGTGTGCAATACGCTGAGCTGACTGAAAAGCAGATAATAGAGATAGTTGAAGGGTTATGCAAAATTAGAGAATATTGGAAGAGTGAAGGCTGGGATATTATCTTGTCTACTTGTGCTGAAGGAATTGACTTAGATATGTATAAAATAGAGCACAACCGTTGTATTGACGGAGAATTGATGGTACGTATTTTCCCCGAAAATGAGCAATTGCAATACTATCTAAATCATGGTACATTTGAAATAGATTTGTTTGCTTCAGAAGCATCTATGCCATTTTATCAATCCAAATCTGCAAAAGATAAGGGGCAGCGAAAAGAATGTGGTTGTATAGAAAGTAAAGATATTGGTATGTACAATACTTGTCCTCATAACTGTGTATATTGTTATGCGAATACTTCTCCAGAAGCTGTTAAAAATAATTTTTTGAAGCATAAATTAGATAGTGAAAGTATTATTTTGTAAATATTTTGCTTTAAACTATTCAATACCTGCTATTTTAATAACCTTTAACAACTATTACTATTTCTTATTCCTCTAATTAATATCCCATTATTCAAAACATGATCAAAATTTTTTCAATTTTTGAAGGATATAATCCTTTCATTGATAGAATGCTTGCAACCATTATCAGCAAGTTATGATGCCTAAATTTGGCGTTCTTTTCCTCTTGCCTTACCCTTGGGCGTGAATATGGGCAGGAAATGAGCTTTAAAAATGCAGAAAAAAGATAAAAACGCTGTGTTTTTTGTTGTCTTTTGCTAAAAGGAGCGTTTTTATTCTATTTTTTCTGTGTTTTTTCTGGATTTTTTAAGAAGAGATTTCGGAAAATTTTTGAAAATCTTGATAGATTTATGAGAGATTGTTTTTTTATAAATTTTGAAATATATTTTTTATGATTTAAGATTATTGCTGAAAATAATGCATTAAATTAGTCAAAAGAGGCTGTAAATACTAAAAATACTTTATTTTTGTAATTGAAAAAATTATTTTTTTCTAAATACATCTTAATCCAAAGGCTATATGAACAAAAAAGACAAAATAACTGTACAAGGAACGGAGATAATTATCTTTAAGAAAGAGCATGAAGATTATATTTCACTGACAGATATAGCAAAAATACGTGATGCAGAAAATCCTTCGCAAATAATCAGTTTATGGTTGCGTACTTATAGTACAATAGAATATCTTGGTTTGTGGGAGATGTTGAATAATCCGAATTTTAAACCCCACATTTATGAGGGGTTTAAAAATGAATCAGCAAAACCACACTTCTGGATGTCGCCGCAAAAGTGGATAAATGAAACTAACGCCAGCTGAAATAACTATTTTTTTAGAAAATAGAGCTGATGTACTATTCTTATTCCTCTAATTCCTATCCAATTATTCAAAACACGATCAAAAATTTTCCAATTTTTGAAGCAAGTAATCCACTCATTGATAAGAATGTTGTAACCATTATCAACAAGTTATGATGCCTCAAAATTTGAATATTTGCCTTCGCCCTTACCCTTGGGCGTGAATATCGCAAGGAAATGAAGTTTAAAAATGCTGAAAAAAGACAAAAACGCTGTATTTTTTGTTGTCTTTTTCATAAAACAGCGTTTTTGCTAAGATTTTCTTGCATTTTTCAATGTTTTCCCGCCGCTTTTCCTCACGGAATTTCTCTCAAATTCTCACCAAATCTTCCCCGAATCCTCCTAAAATTTTCCTAAGTCCTCTCCAAAATCTCTACGGCTCTCTATAATCCTATAAATTCCCTCTAACTTCTATATGATTTTTCTTGCAAATTCTCCTGCCCTTTCTTTGCATCTCTTTGAAATAACCTTTTTGAAAAACTGCTTTTTCTAATTTTTATAAAAAAAGAAACAAAACGAACTTTTAAATGAGGCGGAAAAACTCTAAAAAAACGGAAACATTGAATTAGAATTTTAGAATAAAAATAAGAAAAAATGGGCATAAAATTCTCATAAAATGAAAAACTATTAGTTTTTTTGATGTGTAAAAAACATTTTTTTTTAAAAGGGATAAAAGTTGCTTATTATTTTATCAATCAAAGCTGAAGCAGTGAATAAATCTTAATGTGTGTTTAATTTTTTGTTAAAAAAGCGAAAAAAAATAAGAATTTATTTGGTAATA
>JAISIA010000062.1 GCA_031262295.1 Bacteroidales bacterium
TACAAAAAAGATTTGATAAATGCAAGTGACGATTTTCAGTTTTGAAATTTTGAATTTAACATTTGAAGGAAAAAATGTTAAATATTTTTTGAAATTACATTTTTCATATATCAAAACAAAGATATTCATCTCTTTGTCTATATGATAGTATAAACAAATAATGGTAATTTATTTAAAGAAACAATACGGTAAAAGAGATAAATCCCCCTTATTATTGGCTATTTTACGTAAATTCCTTTGCGGATTATCCCTATTGAATTAGGATAAATAAAGGTCGGCTTATAGGCTACTTCTATCATTATGCGTGAATATGGCAAGGAAATGAAGTTATGTTTTATGGAAAAAATGTATATTTGCAGAAAATCAATAGCAAGATGAATACATTTCATAATATAATAAATGGTGATAGTAGGAATATGAGTCTTATAAAAGATAAGTCTGTTCATCTTATCATCACCTCACCGCCCTATTGGCAACTGAAAGATTATGGTTCGGATAATCAAATTGGATTTCATCAAAACTATGAAAGCTACATAAATAATCTAAATTTAGTTTGGTCGGAATGCAATAGGGTTTTGCACGATGGTTGCCGTCTTTGTATTAATATAGGCGACCAATTTGCTCGTTCCATCTATTATGGACGCTATAAGGTTATTCCTATACGCACAGAAATTATTAAGTTTTGTGAGACTTTGAAGATGGATTATATGGGTGCTATTATTTGGCAAAAGCAAACAACGATGAATACAACAGGAGGAGGAGCTGTAATGGGAAGTTTTCCTTATCCAAGAAATGGTATATTAAAGATGGATTATGAATTTATTCTTATATTCAAAAAACAAGGTAATGCACCAAAGGTAACAGAGGAGCAAAAACAACAATCCATTATGACAAAAGAGCAATGGAACACCTTCTTTTCTTCACATTGGACCTTTGGTGGAGCAAAGCAAGAAGGACATATTGCTATGTTTCCAGAGGAATTACCCTCTCGTCTAATTAGAATGTTTTCTTTTTGTGGCGAAACCATACTTGACCCATTTATGGGTAGCGGAACAACAGCATTAGCTGCAAAAAAACTAGAACGTAATTCCATAGGCTATGAAATAAATCCTGAATTTATACCTATATATAATAATAAGGTAGGAAAAGATACGCCAGATATTTTTGGAGCAAAACATATTTATCAAAAGGATAATAGTGAATGTGATTTTGAAAATAAGATAAAACAACTACCATATATCTTTTCTGATCCTCATAAATTGGATAAAAAGATTGATGTAAAGAAGCTGCAATTTGGTTCAAAGATTGATAAGGAGAGTGGAGAAAGAGAGGAATATTATAGTGTTAAACAGGTTATTTCACCTTATATTATAGAACTAAATAACAATATAAAAGTTCGTCTTATTGGCATAAAAGAAAAGCCAGAGGTAAATGGGCAGGCAACAAAATTCTTAATTGAAAAACTCAAAGGACAAAAAGTATATATGAAATACGATAATGTAAAATACGATAATGACAATAATCTTTTTTGCTACCTATATCTAAAAAACAGAACATTTATAAATGCCCACCTATTAAAAGAAGGCTTAGCCGAAGTAGATACCATTATGGATTTTAAGTATAAGAGTAAATTTGAAAAAATATAGTTATGATAGATTGGACTACTATAGATTGGACTACTATTATTAGTGTATTAAGTAGTGTATCGTTGATAATTATCGGATATTTGTTTGATAGGCGTAGAGATTCTAAAAATAGAAAAAAAGAAATCCGTATTAAATATTTAATAGAAACATATAAGATTATAGATGATTCAGTACATAGAAATTTGTCTTATGTAGAAAAAAGAAGATTGGAAGCAGCTATTTCAGATATTATTCTATTTGGAAAAAAAGATCAAGTAAAGTTGGCATACGATATTGTTACTTTATTAACAGAAAAACAAGTGACTAATTTTGATTCGCTATTAGAAGATTTGCGTAAAGAGTTAAGAAAAGAGTTGGGATTAAAAAAAGATAAAAGCAAATATTTTTCACTACGAATGAGTACTTATGATGGATTCATACGTGAAAAGTCTGTTGTTAATGATGGATTAGCAAAATTGTTTCCTAATATAATTTTTGAAGAAAGCATCTCAGAATTAGATCACGCTGGAGATATAGATTATATTGCTAAAATTGGAAATAGAGCTTTTGGTATTCAAATAAAACCTATTACTGCAAAAGCTAATTTTGGTAATTACTCTGTTACTGAACGTATGAAAGTCAGCTTTGCTGCTTTTGAAGAAGAATATGGTGGCAAAGTATTTATTGTTTTTAGTAATGATGGAGAGATTCAAAATAAAGAAGTAGTTGAAGAAATAAGAAAAGAAATTGAAAGATTAAACAAAATAATGTAAATATCTTTTATTTATTAGCATTTCCTAATACCATTATTTTCTGTTTATCCTTCCAATCAAAAGTAAAAAATAGATTAAACATTATTTATTCTCTAATTAATATCCAATTATTCAAAACAGGAAAGAAAATTTTTCAATTTTTGAAGGGTATAATCCTTTCATTGATAGAATGCTTGAAAGCATTATCAGCAAGTTATGATGCCAAATGCGGGCGTTCTTTTCCTTTCGCCTTACCATTGGGCGTGAATATTGCAAGGAAATGAAGTTTAAAAATGCAGAAAAAAGATAAAAACTCTGTATTTTTTGGTGTTTTTTGCTAAAAGGGAGCGTTTTTATTCTATTTTTTCTTGCTTTTTCTCTGGTTTTTCAAGATGAATTTCTGGAGAATTTTTAATTTCGTAAAAAGTTTTATAGGACACTAATGTGAAATTATAATATATAAATATAAAAACCCTATTTCCGTAGGACAGAATAAAGGTCGGTTGCCGACTTGCTGACTTATTTGCCTAAAAGATGGAACATATTCTTTTTATATGCCTCAACTCCGGGCTGATCAAAAGGGTTAATTCCCATTGCATATCCGCTTATAGCACAAGAAAAGAAGAAAAAGTATATAAGTTCTCCAATATTTTCTTCATCCAATTTCTCTATTGAAAGAACTATTTGAGGAACTCCTCCATCTATATGTGCCATTAGTGTTCCTTGCATTGCCTTATGGTTAATCTGATTTATTGAAAAGTGATGCAAGTAGTTTAATCCATCAATATCCCTTTCATCATAAGGAATATTCACCTTATTTTTTGCATTTTCAACAGATATTATTGTTTCAAAAATTATTCTTTTCCCCTCTTGGATATATTGCCCCATTGAATGAAGATCTGTTGTATTTGAAACAGAAGCAGGAAATAATCCTTTACCTTCTTTACCACAACTTTCGCCAAAAAGTTGTTTCCACCACTCACTAAGAAAGGTTAAATTGGGAAGATAATTGACAAGGATTTCAATTTCTTTTCCCTTATTGTTTAGTATGTTTCTATATGCTGCATATTTAAGTGCGCAATTGGAGGAAATATCCCTGTTACCTATTAGCTGCTTGCTCATTTTTCTTGCCCCAAAAATCAATTTCCTTATATCAAAACCAGCAACTGCAATAGGTAATAAGCCAACTGGAGTAAGAACAGAGAATCTTCCTCCTATATTATCCTCAATTATATAAGTCTTATATCCCTTTTCATTAGCAAGAAGTTTTAATGCACCTTTTTGTTTATCTGTTATTGCAATTATTCTTTCCTTAGCCTCCTTTTCTCCATACTTATTTTCTAAGTGTTCTTTCAATATTCTAAAAGCAATGGCTGGTTCTGTTGTTGTTCCTGATTTGGAAATTACACAAAGGCAATAGTCCATATTATTTAGAATATCCAATAATTCACTTATATAATCCTCACTTAGAGTATTGCCTGCATAGACTATAAAGGGAGATAATCTTTCTTTTTGTTGAAGGAAGTTGAAATTATTTTGTAAAGCCTCTATTACCGCTCTTGCTCCAAGATAAGAGCCTCCTATTCCAATTACAACATAAACCTTTGCCTTCTTTCTTATCTTTTCTGCTTGAGAAACTATATCTTCTATTAATTTTTCATCAATACTATCCCATAGATGTAGCCATCCTAAGAAATCATTTCCTTTTCCATTACCATTAATTAATTGGTCATAGCCATTGAGTATGCTATTTTCAACTTCTTTTATATCATTTTCTGAAATGAATTTTTCTATACTACTTTCTTTAATTTCCATTTTCTTTTTCTTTTCTTAGTTTTATTTTTTTTAGTTTTTATAAGAACAAAATTAATAATTATTTATCAATCTCTATTCTTTATATTCTTATTCTTTTTTTCTTTTCTTGGTTTTAAAAGACAATATATGCCAAGTTACACCTATTGCAATAGCAAAGAGAAGTAGTTTAATCCATAGAAGTTTTACAAAAACAAAGGCACTTATTGAAATTGTTGTCCAAAGAATTATTATTGTTGAGAGTTTTACTTTTAATGGTATGGTTTTCTCTTGCTGAAAATCTATTATATACTTTCCTAATAAAGGATTATTTATTAACCAAAGGTATAGTTTATTTGAACTTCTTATAAATAGGAAGGAAGATAGAAGAAGAAAAGGTGTTGTTGGTAAAAGGGGAAGGAATATTCCCAAAACGCCAAGCAATAAAGAAATTATCCCAAAGGAGAGTAGAACTATTCTTTTCATTTATTTTCTTAAAAACAATCTATTGTTGGTAAAATACTCTTTCAATACGAGGGGATATTGTGGTGAAAACCTCGTATGGAATTGTCTTTAATTCTTTGGCAATATTTGTTACAGGATAATTTTCTGAAAATATTATAACCTCATCTGTTTCTTTGCAATCTATATTTGTAAGATCAACAATTGCCATATCCATACAAACACTACCTATAACCTTAGCAAGTTTTCCGTTAATTAAAACTCTTCCTTTTCCATTTCCTCTTCTACGAGAAAAGCCATCAGCATATCCAATTGGGATAACACCAATTGTCATATCCTTTTTTGCTATAAATTTCCTATTATAGCCAACGCTTTCTCCCTTTTTTATATTCCTTATCTGGGTTATTATAGTACGTAAGCGGTGAACATATTTTAGTTTTTCTTGTTCCTTTTCATCAACCCCTATACCATACATTCCTATTCCAAGACGAACCATATCATAATGCAAAGAAGGAAAACGAGTAATTGCAGCTGAGTTTGCAATATGTCTTATTATTGGATAGGAAAAATGAGACATTATTTTATTGCTTAGTTTTTCAAATTTTTCTCCTTGATGTAAAGTAAAACCATCAAAGGCTTCATCATCTGAGGCTGCAAGATGAGAAAAAATGGAAGAGATAACTATGTTTTTATTTTCTTTAATCCTCTTTATGAGAATGTCAATATCTTCCTCTTCCATTCCCAAACGATGCATACCTGTATCTAATTTAATATGTATTTTTAGCTTTCTTTTTTTATTAAAAAAGATATTTGTATTTATTTGTTCTATAACATCGTTTAAAATGGATAAACTATAAATTTCAGGCTCTAAATCATATTGAATCATCTTTGATATACTCTCTTTCTCAGGCGAACAAACCATGATAGGGAGTTTAATTCCCTTTTCCCTTAGTTGCACTCCTTCATCTGCAAAAGCAACTGCTAAATAGTTTGCTCCACCCTTAGCAAGCGTCCAAGCCACTTTATATCCACCAGCACCATAACTATTAGCCTTGACCATAGCCATTAGAAGTGTTGAATTTTTTAGAAGAGACTTATAGTAATTTACATTATCTATTATAGAGGAAAGATTAATCTCTAATTGGGTTTGATGAGTTCTTTTTTCAAAGAATTGAGTTATTTTTTCAAAATGAAACTTCCTTGCTCCCTTAATTAGGACTATCTTATTTGCAAAGTCTTTTGCACAATAGTTTTCCATAAATTGTTCAACAGAGGTAAAGGTTTTGTGTTTTATTTTTATCTTATTTTCATATTTAACAAAGTTCTCCCCTATTCCAATTAGAAAACCTATATTATTTTCTTCTAAATACGAATTTATCTTTTCTACTATTTGCCCTCCTTTTAAGGAAGATTGGGTAATATCTGATAATATTGCCATAGTTTGTAAGCCAAGAGCCTGTTGTTTTAAGTTTTCTATTGCAAGTAACAAAGAAAACATATCGGAAGAATAGCTATCATTGATAATAAGCATAGAATTTATTCCTTCTTTTATTTGAAGACGCATATCCAAAGAATGGAGTAATTGCATTCTTAACTCTAATTTCTTAGCATCCTCTCCTAAAACCAAAGATGCCACAAAAGCATTTATAGAATTTTCTATACTTGCCTTATCTATGAAATTTATGGAAAAACTTCCCTTTATTTTATTATATTTATAGTGTATTGTGGTTGTCTTATCAAAAATCTGAATTTTCTCTATGCGAAAAATTGCTTTTTTGTTTTTTCCCCAGCTTATAATTGTTCTTTTCTTAGGATTTTTGTCTATTATTTCTTGTTTTATTATATCATCTATTATTTTTATATCCGAGCAATAAATGATTTTAGAACAATTTTCAAGTAATTTTACCTTTTCTTTTACTTTATCTTCTATTGAATTAAAGTTAATTTGGTGTGCATCTCCTATATTTGTGATTAGTCCAATAGTTGGTTTTATTATTCTTTCCAAATTTTCCATCTCATTATAGGATGATATTCCTGCCTCTATTATTGCTAAGTCGTCATCCTCATTTAAATTCCATAAAGAAAGAGGAACGCCTATTTGAGAGTTGTAGCTGCGAGGAGATTGGCAAATTTTCATATCCCTATCAATTAATTGACATATCCAATCCTTAACTATGGTTTTCCCATTACTTCCTGTAATTGCCAAAACATCGTTTTTAAATTTATCCCTCTTTATTTTTGCAATATCCTGCATTGCTTTTACAACATCATCTACAACAATGAATATTGCATCCTTATAATAGGATATATTTTTTGGAGGATTCTTAACAACAAATGCTAATACTCCTTTTTTATAGAGAGAATCAATATATTTTTCTCCATTATTTGAAGAAGTTTGAATTGCAAAAAACAAAGTTTTATCTGCAATTGTGAGTTTTCTACTATCATATAAGAGAATTTTTACTTCAAAATCCTTTATTTTTCCAATTGTTGAGCACTCAATTTTACGGATAATTGTGCTAAGAGTCACTTTCATAAGTTTAAAATATATTTGCAAATATATTGTAATTTGCTTATTTATCATTGAGAAAAATAAAAAAATTACAAAAAATGAAAAAATAGTTGTAAAATAATTTCCTAATATAAAAGATACTCACTATTTTTGCCACCTCAAAGAAGGAAAAAAAATCTTTGAAAAGAAACTTAATTTTTAATAACAAAAAAAATAAATTATGGACGTTAAGAAAATTTTAGCTGATGTTGAAGCTAAAAATCCAGGACAGCCTTTGTTCTTACAGGCAGTAACAGAAGTTTTAGAAACAATTGAAGACTATGTTGCAAAGAATCCAAAGTACGACAATAATAAAATAATTGAGAGAATGGTTGAACCAGACCGTATCTTCCAATTTAGAGTTGAATGGATAGACGATAAAGGAGAAATCCAAATAAATCGTGGATTCCGTGTTCAATTCAATAACGCTATTGGACCATACAAAGGAGGTCTTCGTTTCCATCCTTCTGTAACAGTTGACACATTAAAGTTCTTGGGATTTGAACAAACATTCAAAAACTCATTAACAACATTGCCTATGGGCGGTGGTAAAGGTGGATCAGATTTTGACCCTAAGGGAAAATCTGATAGAGAAGTTATGCGTTTTTGCCAAGCATTTATGGCAGAATTGTACAAATACATTGGACCAGACACTGACGTTCCTGCGGGAGATATAGGTGTTGGAGGAAGAGAAATAGGATTCCTTTATGGTATGTATAAAAAACTTGCAAGAGAAAATACAGGTGTATTAACTGGAAAAGGAAGAGGCTGGGGAGGAAGTATTCTTCGTCCTGAGGCTACTGGCTTCGGTGGAGTTTATTTCGTTAATAACATGTTGAAAAAAGCAGGTAAGGAAATCAAAGGCAAGAAAATTGCTTTATCAGGATTTGGTAACGTTGCTTGGGGTGCAGCAATTAAGGCAAGCGAATTAGGAGCTAAGGTTGTTTGTATTTCAGGTCCTGACGGATACATCTATGATGAAGATGGTATTTCTGGCGAAAAGATAGATTATATGGATACATTATTACAAACACGTAATAATGTTGTTGCTCCTTTTGCTCAAAAATATCCTTCAGCTAAATTCTTCGCAGGAAAGAAACCTTGGGAAGCTAAGGTTGATATAGCAATGCCTTGTGCAATTCAAAACGAATTGACTGGAGAAGACGCAAAACAACTTATTGCTAACGGCGTTGAACTTGTATGCGAAGTATCAAATATGGGATGTACAGCAGAAGCTATCCACGAATTACAAAAAGCTAAGGTTATGTTTGCACCAGGTAAGGCTGCTAATGCAGGAGGTGTTGGAGTATCTGGCTTAGAAATGAGTCAAAATGCTGGACATATATCTTGGACAGAGCAAGAAGTAGATCAAAGATTGCACGCTATAATGGAATCAATCCACGAAAATTGTGTTAAATATGGAACACAAGCAGACGGATATGTAAATTATGTGAAGGGAGCTAATATAGCTGGATTCATAAAAGTTGCAGATTCTATGATAGAACTTGGAATTTGCTAAGACAATTCCAAATATAGAAAATAAAAAACAGCGTTTCATTAATTTGAAACGCTGTTTTAATTTATTAAATCTTCGTTTTAGTAAATTATTTCTTCGTTTTAATTGTAAGTGATTTTTATTTAAAAATCTTTAAGCGGTCTTCTATTGGATTTATTTGTTTTTCCCCTGCTGGTTGTATTGCAACGCCAAAAGGCATTTGAGCAATCATTTTCCAAGCTCCCGGTAATTGCCAATTGCTTTTTACATCCTCTTCTATTAATTCATTATAGTGTTGTAGGGAAACTCCGAAACCTTCATTGGATAATAAGGACCATACTGCAAATTGTTGCATAGCATTTCCTTGAATTGACCAAGAAGGGAAATTATTTGCATAAGTAACAAAGTCTTTTTGCAACTTTTCAATCACATTCATATCTTCAAAGAACAAAATTGTGCCATATCCCGAGGCAAAACCTTTTATTTTATTTTCTGTTTGTGGAAATTGCTCTGGGGAAACTATCTTTTTTAATGCATTTAATGTTATTTCCCATAATTTTTTGTGATTATCATTTAATAATAATACTAAACGAGCTGTTTGAGAATTAAAAGCAGAAGGAACATTTTTTAATGCAAGAGTCAAAATTTCTTCTATTTGCTTATCTGTAATGTTTGATTTGGGACTTATTGTATATATAGTCCTGCGATTTACAAAGAAATCTTCCAATGTTTTATTCATGTCTTTAAAGTTTTTATTTTTTATTATTTTGTTTTCTCTATATTCTTATTGGTTATGATAGGGTTCGTTTTTCATTATAGTAAAAGCCCTATATAATTGTTCAACTATCATAAGACGTATCATTTGATGAGAGAATGTCATCTTTGATATTGCTATTCTATTATTAGAAACATCATAAACCTCTTGTGAAAAACCAAAGGCTCCTCCAACAATAAATACTAAGGATTTTACATTTGCACTAATTTCTCTTTGCAAAAAGGAAGAATATTCCAAAGAATTATATTCCTTACCCTTTTCATCAAAGAGTATAATCTTATCATTGGGAGAAATATGTTTAAGTATCCTCTCTCCTTCCTTATGTTTTATCTCATTAGGTGAAAGATTTTTTGTATCTTTTAAAGAAGGTATTACCTCAATTTCAAAAGAGGTATAGAATTTTAAACGTTTTACGAATATTTCTATACCTCTTTTAAGATAATCTTCTTCTGTTTTACCAACAACAAGAAGTTTTATGTGCATTTATTATTTATTTAATTGCTGCTTGTGCTGCTGCCAAACGTGCAAGAGGAACTCTGAAAGGAGAACATGAAACATAGTTCATACCTGTCTTAAAGAAAAATTCAACCGATTGAGGATCGCCACCATGCTCTCCACAAACTCCAACCTTTAAATTGGCTTTTGTATGTCTTCCTTTTTTAACTCCTATTTCTACAAGCTGACCAACACCCTCTTGATCTAAACTTTGGAAAGGATCTTCTGCTATAATTCTCTTTTCCTTATATTGACTTATGATTTCATTTACATCATCTCTTGAAAAACCATAAGTCATTTGAGTTAGGTCATTAGTACCAAAAGAGAAGAAATCTGCAACCTTTGCTATCTTATCTGCAACTAATGTAGCTCTTGGTATTTCTATCATTGTTCCATAAAGGTAATTTATTGTTGCATTCATTCTCTTTTCTACCTCAGAATGCACTTTATCGCATATAGCTTTTTGATTTTCTAACTCAGAAAGAGATATTGTTAGAGGAATCATTATTTCCAATTTAGGATTATAGCCTTCCTTTCTTAGTTCTGCTTCTGCTTCAAAAAGGGCATCAAATTGTGTTGAGGAAATTTCAGGATATATTATTCCCAAACGAACTCCTCTTAATCCCATCATAGGATTGACTTCGTTTAAGGCATCTATTCTTCTTACTATTTCTTGATAGGATATTCCTAATTCCTTTGCAAGCTCTTCTTGATTTTCCTTTGTGTGAGGTACAAATTCATGTAAAGGAGGGTCAATTAGACGGAAGGTGACAGGCTTATCGTTCATCACCTTCATAGTTTCTTTTACTGATTTTTTAATGTAAGGATGTAATTCTTTAAGGTGTTTTTCCCTTTCTTGGGTATTGCTTGAAAGAATCATCTTTCTTAGTATTGCAAGTGGAGCTTCTGAATTTTGTCCATAGAACATGTGTTCTATACGGAAAAGACCTATACCTTCTGCACCAAATTCTATTGCTTGTTTTGCATCTTCTGGTGTGTCGGCATTTGTTCTTACTCCCATTGTACGATACTTATCAACAATTGACATAAACCTTTGGAATAACGGATTCTCTGTTGCATCTATCATAGCAACTTTTCCATTATATACAAATCCCTTAGTACCATTTAAACTCAAAGTATCACCTTCATTAAATAGTTTATCACCTATCTTAACTGTTTTCTTATCTAAGTCAATGTGAATATCAGAACAACCCACTATACAGCATTTTCCCCATCCTCTTGCAACTAATGCAGCATGAGAGGTCATACCTCCTCTTGCTGTTAGTATGCCTTGAGCGGCTCTCATACCTTCTACATCCTCTGGATTTGTTTCTTCACGTACCAAAATATTAGAAATACCTTTTTTATTCAACATCATAGCCTCCTCAGAAGTTAGAGCAATAACTCCAACAGCTCCTCCTGGACCAGCAGGAAGCCCTTTTGCAATTACACTATTTCTCTTTTCATCCTCAGAATCTAATATTGGATGTAAAAGTTCATCCAATTGAGAAGGAGAAACCCTTCTTAGAACTTCTTTTTCATCAATCCACTTTTCGTCCAACATCTCTATTGCCATCTTTATTGCAGCAACACCTGTTCTTTTTCCTACCCTACATTGTAGCATATAGAGTTTGCCTTGTTGAATTGTAAATTCAACGTCCAACATATCTCTGAAATTTTCTTCCAATATTGAACGAATATCACAAAGTTCTTTATAAATTTCTGGCATACTTTCTTGCATTGAGTGCAAGTGAGCATTTTGTTCATTTTTTGTTTCATCATTTAGAGGATTTGGCGTTCTTATACCTGCTACAACGTCTTCTCCTTGTGCATTAACTAACCATTCACCATAGAATAGGTTGTCTCCCGTTGCTGGATTACGAGTAAAGGCAACACCTGTTGCTGAGCTATCACCCATATTTCCGAAAACCATAGCCTGAACATTAACTGCTGTTCCCCAATCATCAGGAATACCTTCAATATTTCTATAAGATATTGCCTTTTTTCCATTCCAACTCTTAAACACAGCCTTTATTCCACCTTCCAATTGAGCAATTGCATCATCAGGAAAAGAAACATTTAGGTTTTCTTTTATTGTCACCTTAAATTGTTCTGCTAATTTTTGAAGATCTTCTGTTGTTAATTCTGTGTCGGATACGTAGTTTTTTTCTTTCTTATAGTCATTTAGCATACCATCTAATAGAGCACGAATACCAACACCTTGTGCAGGGGCTAAACCTTCTGCTTTTTCCATTACAACATCTGCATACATCATTATTAAACGGCGGTATGAGTCATAGACAAAGCGTGGATTATTAGTCTTTTTTATCAATCCGGGAATTGTTTTTGAGCATAGACCAATATTTAATACAGTATCCATCATACCGGGCATAGAACTTCTTGCACCAGAACGGCAAGAAAGCAAAAGACAATTTTCATCATCGTTATATTTCATGCCCATTATCTCTTCTATGTTTTTCATTCCATCCCACACCTGTTGCATTAAGCCTTGTGGTAACTCACAATTATTAGCATAATAGTCGGTACAACATTCAGTTGTTATTGTTAAACCAGCAGGAACAGGAAGTTTTAATAGACACATTTGAGCTAAATTAGCACCCTTTCCTCCTAATAAGTTTTTCATCTCAGCCCTTCCTTCGGCAGTTTTGCCTCCAAAGGTATAGACATACTTCTTTACGTCTGACATTTTTTCTTTCTTTTTGAATTATTACTTAATTTTATATACGTTTATTCCACTTTTTTTCTAAAAAAATGCTCTCTCTTTCTTATAGAGACAGAAAAATGGAACTTGCAAAGATAATAAAAATTCATTAAACGTATTATAGTTTTTTATAGTTATTAATCAAAAAAAATAAAACGCTGTTTTAATTTACTAAAACGAAGAAATAATTTATTAAAACGAAGAAATAATTTACTAAATCTTCGTTTTAGGCGACCTGAATTATAGATATATAGAAATACTACCCAACTTCCGTAGGACAATTAAAGGTCGGTTGCCGACTCGGTTGCCAACTTATCGGGTTCTTTTTGTTGTTGTGTTTGTTGTTTTTGTTTTTTCTATTGTTTTTGTTGTACTTGTTGGTTGTTTTGTACTTACTTTTGTAGAAGACTTTGTTTGTGGTGTAGTTTTTTCTCTTGTATTATTTATATTTGTTGTCCTATTATTTGTTGTTTGTTTTATTGGGTTAGTGTTTTTTATTGTATTATTTGTTTTTTGATTATTTGTAATAGTAGGTGTCTTTTCTCTTATAGGAGTTTTGGTTTGTGGAGTTTTGGTTGTTGGTGAGGAAATCTTTCTATTATTATCTATTGTAGTATTATTTGTTTTGTTAGTATTAGTTTTTATGTTTGCATCTATTTTTTTAGGCTCTTGCATCTTTATTGTCTCTAATTTCTTTGCAGGAGTATCTTTCTGAAATTCTTGTGCTCTTGTTTTATTACTATTTATTAAAGTAGTATTATTTTTAATGGTGTTATCACTAAAAACTACTCCTCTATTACTTTTTTCAAAATTTTCTTCCATACTTTCCTCTGTTGGCATAGCTTGAAATAGTGCTAATTCAGACTCATCAAAATAATTATCCATCTTTATATTCTTATATTCCTGTAAAGAATTTTCTCTTGGTGATGTTTCATTGCCTGTAAGATGTCCTGTTTGTGAGGAATTATTACCCTTATTTGCCTCAAAGGCATCATTATTTCTATCTCTTGAAGGAGAGTTTGCGTAATGATTATTTGAATTATTGTGGTTAGGATAATTATTATTTCCATAATATCCTCCATTATAATGAGGGTTATTATAGAAAAATCCAAACCAATAGTCATCACATCTATCTATTACCATAAGGGCGTATTGGCGGGCTTTTAGTGAATAGTATATAGAGTATCTATATTGGCGACTGTTGTATAGTCTTTGTGCGAAATCATTGTAATATACAGCTCTTGAAAGGTATCCTGTTGTCCAAAAGTTGTAATAATTTGAAATATATAATGCCTCATCTATTATGTATGAGGTTTTATTTATGGTATTCCTTGCACTTGCTCTATTATAAATATATGCATTAGCAGTAAAGCTAATACTTAGTAGGGCAATTAGCAAAGCCGTTATTAGGGTTATTTTTCCTATTCTTTTGTTTAAAGTTTGCATAATTATTAAGTTTTTATGGTTTTTATATATTTTAACAAATTGCGTGCCAAAATATTTTTCATACAATTATATAACATCAAAATACTTCTTTTTATTATAAAGAAAAAGGGTGTGACAAAAAGTCTCACCCTTTTTTATTGTTTTTATCTATTTAGATATTTTTTATAGTCCAAGTTTTTTTCTCATATCCTTGTTTAGGGCATTTTTATTTATCATAAAGTCTATTGTTTTGTATTTAACAAATGCTTCTGATGCGTAGAAATATCCATTATATTTTCCTTCTGTTCCCCAAGAATTCTTAACTTTATAGAATTTATTTCCATGTTGGTCCTTAGCTATACCAACTATAAGCATTCCATGGTCGTCAGTTGTGTTATAATTGTCAAATGCTTCTTGTCTTAATTGTTGAGTTATTTCTTTTTCCTTTGCGTTTCCGTCAAAGCTATAAGCTGATTTTGCTTTTTCAGCAGCTGTAAGTTTTTCCCAACGATCTCTTTCTGTTCCTGAAAGGTCTGTCTTTTCTTCATCTGGAATTATAGCAACACCATTTTTCCAAGAAAATCCTTTTTCGCTAACATCAGATCCCCAACCTACGGTATATCCATTGTTGATTGCATTGTCAATTATTTGCATCATATCATCCAAAGGCACGTTATAAACGCTTCCTAACAACCAATTGTCTGGTATTTCTAATATGAAAGAAGTGTAGAAAGGAACATGGGTGAAAGAACCTATTTCA
Organism: Bacteroidales bacterium; assembly: GCA_031262295.1. Taxonomy (GTDB): domain Bacteria; phylum Bacteroidota; class Bacteroidia; order Bacteroidales; family P3; genus UBA10566. The sequence continues at coordinate 14,854 of JAISIA010000062.1, forward strand.
ACATAATCGTCTAAGTTTAATCCTAAACTCTTAGCAAAAGTCTCAGGAGTATATGTTACGCCTTTGTATGTGAAGTTTTCAGGAATTTTTCCAAAATAAGCATCTAATATTGAATTGAAAGCTTCTTTCCAAGCAGTGGTAAGAACTTTTTGAGATATTATAGCATTACAGAAAGCCTCTAATACTTTATCCACTTCTGAATGGTTATGTTTTTTCTCTCCATAATTCAATCCGGGATAAACCTCTTCTGGAACTATGCCATATCTTTTTATCATTTCTGTTATATCATGGAAGCCTCCGCCTGCTGCAAAGTTAATTTTACCATGAAAACGTATGTAACGCTCTGCTTTTTCCATATAGGCATGACGAACAATCCACATTTCAGAAAGGTCATATTCTCCTTTTCCATCCTTTAAAAGCTCACTTTCTAATAGTCCAATGCCAGAAAAAGACCAGCAAGTCCCTGAACGGTATTGGTCCTTTGCAGGAGTTGAAGCATTTTCTTTTAGCATTGTAAAGCTATATCCAGTATTTACTTCCTTTGCATCTTGTGCAAAGGTTAAATTGCTTGCAAAAATTACACAAGCAATTAAAATTAACATCCTATTCATTGTTATTATCGTTTAATTGTTATAAATTTAATTTCTTTATTAATTGACCATCATTATAGGCATTATCAACATGATGACATCTTCCATAGATTCCTTTTCCTCTTCTTCATAAGGGGATATTATTCCGGGCTTATTTGGTTGAGACATTTCTAAAACTATGTTTTCAGATTCTAAATTTGTTAGAATGGAATTAAGGTATTTGTAACGGAAACCTATTTCCATGTCATCTCCAGTGTAGTTACAAGCCAATGGTTCTTCTGCTGATACATTCATATTGTCGTCAAACACTGATAGTTTTACCTCATTACCTCCAAGTTTAAATCGTATTTGCCCCGACACTTCTTCGGAAAAAGGAGTTAGACGCTTAACTGAGTTAAGGAAAAGAGTGCGATCTATTATTAATTTGTTTGGATTATCCTTTGGAATTACTGCTTCATAGTTAGGAAATTTTCCTTCTATAAGACGTGTTACAACAAAACAATTATCAAACTTAAATGATACATTTTGAACATTGTATTGCATAGTCACATCAACAGCTTCTTCTTTTGAAGAAACAAGATTCTTTATTAGGTTAAGCGGTTTTTTTGGAAGTACAAAGCTGTTTTGTTCCTCGCAAGTAAAATCTCTACGAGAGTATTTTACCATAATGTGAGCATCTGTTGAGACAAAAATTATTCCATCCTCTGTTTGTTTGCAGAAAATCCCTGTCATAACAGGACGAGTTTCATCATCCCCAACTGCAAATAATGTTCTGTGAATTGCAGATAATAGCATTGTTGAAGAAACTATCATTGTTGAAGGATTATCAATTTGTTTTAATTCTGGATAACCTTCTGCATTTTGTCCAGCTATTGAATATCTACCACTTTCTGTTTTGATATTTATTAGGTAATTCTCTTCATCCACAATAAAAGTTAGAGGAACATTGCCCAAGGCACTAACTCTTCCATAAAAACTTTTAGCATCAACCATAAATCTTTTCAAACCCTGAGTCTCAAAATTTGATAATTCCAAGCTAAGAGTTGCTTTTGTGGATTCATCTCCTGCTGTAATTAGAATATTGTTATCCTGAAATTCAAAAAGAAAACATCCCAGTTGAGGGATAACATTATTGGTTGTTATTAAACCAAAAATTGATTGTAAGGAACGACTTAATGTTCCTCCATGAACAATAAATTTCATATATTATCTCATTTATTTTGTTTTAAAGATGCAAAGATATACCTTTTATTTTAAAATCCAAAAGCAAAAAAATCTTTTTTTTAATAGTTTTTACTAACATTGTGTTGATAAGAGAGTTTTTTCTCTAAAATTTATTTAAAGAATTAAGGAAAATAAAACGAAGAAATAATTTACTAAAACGAAGAAATAATTTATTAAAACGAAGAAATAATTTACTAAATCTTCGTTTTAGGCGAACTGAAATATAGATATATAGAAAGACTACCTAACTTCCTTCTGCCAAACGGCATTTTTTTATCTGTCAGATTAAAGATTTGTAATTATAGAACCAGACTTCCGACCGCCAAGCGGCATTTATTTGCCTGTCGGATTAAGTAAGAACCAAACTTCCGTAGGACAATTAAAGGTCGGTTGCCGACTCGGTTGGTGGCAAATAATAGCTTGCGGGTTTTAATATATTATCTAAGGCAAAATATTGAAGAATTAAAGTATCTTTAACTCCAGATACTAATCCATACATCCTATTTACGTCAAAGATTTCATAGAAATTGCTATTATCTTCCTCTCTTACCCAAGAGCCTTCATTGAATTTAGAATATGTTTTCAATGTTTTTACTCCTCCTTTTTTATCTTTAACCTTAAAAATAAAGTTAGGAGCCTTTGCAAATATGGTATCCCTTTGCAAAAGTGGAACATTTTTTGCAACATCTTCATAGTTCAAATTCATAAAGCTGGATATAAAGGCAGTTACTTTTATAGTATCAAAATCTTTTAATACTTCCCCTGTCTTTGTTAGTTTAAAATGGAAGGTTATACTATCGGAAAATATTTCAAAATCTTCCTCTGGCATATTGGGAATGCTTACTGTGATAGTTTCTATATCTTGTGGTTTATAGTTGAATATTGTATGGCTTTTCCAATCATAAGGATTTGCAGTAAATCGAGAAGAAAGATAGCCTCTGAAATTAGGAATATGAATAATACAAGGATTATCCGTACCTTTTAATAGCATATATGTTCCCATATTATCCATAGTTTGGTCGCCAACAAATATGCTTTTTTCCAACTTTTCCTTTTCAAACAACTTAATAAATCCTAAGTTTATAGCGTATGACTTAACATATATGTCAATTCTTGTGTTTCTTGCTGCGAGTTGTTTAATTATGTTTTCCTTTGCTGCCTTTGAAACCGGTTCTCTTACTCTCATATCTCTTAGAGTCTTTAACATAACCTTTATCATTTGAGAAGATGCCTCAAAGGAATTATTGACCATCCAAATACTATCCTTGTTTTGTTTTATATCCGATTTATTCCCTTCCCTATCTTCCAAGACAATCCTTGTTATAGACTTTGATTTATCAATATTAAAGTTTTGTTTTATGGAAGAGTTCTCTCTTGTTAGTAGGACAAGAGCTATAATTACTAAAAGTATAACGATTATACCTATTATTATATAGTTGTTTTTTTGTCTTTTTGTTAATTGTTTCATATATTTTTATGTAGTTTGTTTTTTATTTTCCTTTGTCTTATGTTTTGATATAGACTTATTCTTTATGTATCTCCTTTTTTTCATTATACCAATTATTAAACCCATTAGCATAACAATTATAATTGGAAGTCCCATAGAAAACATTTGCCAAAATGTTTTTTCTTTTTGAGCTTTTTGTTCATTTAATTTTCTCATTGCAACTTCTCTTGAACGAAGAGGAATCATATCCTTATCTCCGCAAAGATAATTAACACAATTTATTAAGAACTCCTTATTGCCGTACATCTCTCCTGTGTATCTGTCATAGCCCAAAGGAAGAGGTTGATTATTGACATAATCATTACGAATAATATCTCCATCGGATACAACAATGATAGCATTTGAGGAATCGCAATTTTCTTTAAAGGCAATCATATCGTTGTTTTCCATTTCAGGAGATAGTCTATGCAAAAAGGCAGAAGAGAAGTTTCCTTCCAAAAGCATAGCTAAGGTAAGGTAACTTTTGGTGAATAGACGTGCGTCTTGCTTTTGTTTTAACAATTCTAAGGAAACCAAACACGGGGTATTCATTATTCTTGAGTTGTTAGAAGAAAGAAGAAGTGGGGTTTTCTTAATGTTATTCTCTATTGTGTCTATACTACTTACGAATTGCATCTTCACAGGGTTTATCCTATCTGTTATAATGCTGTTACTATTTGGACTTACAATAGGGAAAAAGTTCCAAGGGTAGTATGTCATTTGAGGAGTATTGTCTCCATAGACACCAGTTACTATTGGCACCTTACAACATTGCATATCCAAAACCAAGTTAGTATTTATCCTAACTCCATAACGAAATAGTGGATCTTCAACTCCTGTAAAATTACTTATTGCATAAGTTTCTCCCTTATCTTGTATGCTATCCATAGAACAAAGTAGTGGATCTATTAAATACAATACTTTTCCTCCATGCATAATATATTGATCAATTATGTAAAGGTCTTTATAGGAAAATATCTTTAAGGGTTTGGCAATAATTATTGTTTTATATAGGTTTCTAAAAGTAATTTTATTGTTTATCGTGTCATAAGTTCTTTCCGTTAGAGCATTTAATCTTTCATTTATTGTAAGAGTATCCACAGAATAAAAGTCGTTTATACCTTCTATAAAGTCCCACATATATGGTAAATCCCACTCTCCGTGACCACGAATTATTGCAATTTTGTTCTTAAAGGAAGATACTGAGGTTCTAATTGCAGAATATATGTTATATTCTAAGTCTTGTATTGAAGAATTTAATATTTGTTGTTCTCCTGTTCCTCTTGTGCTAATTAGGGATATTAACTTTGTTTCTCCCTTATATGTAATTTCCATATAAGGAAACATATATTGTCTTGTTTGAACATCGTTGTTTTGAGTTGTTTTTAATATTGGTTGAAATCCTTTATCAAAAAGACGTTGGTATAAGAGAGCTTGCTCCTTTTTATCTTCCATTTCATTGGGATTGGAAAACTCAAATTCTATATTATTGTTGTAGGAACGAAACTGATTTATCATTTCCCTTGTTTCGTTTCTTAATCTCTTATAGTCAGCAGGTATTTCTCCATCTAAATAACAACGAATGAAAACAACATCATCTATATTTTTTAATAGGGTTTTTGTTGAAGAAGAAAGGGTATAACGTTTCTCTGAGGTTAAATCCAATCTTCCGAAAAAGTAATAGCCAACAACATTACAAAAAACTATTGCTACTAACCCTATTGCTAATTGAAGGAGATTGGTATTCCTTATATCGTTTTTTATTTTTTCCATTTTCTTGATTCTAAACTTATCTTTGTTAATAGGATAAAAAATACAATGGCACTAATATAGTAAATGACATCTCTGCTATCTATAACGCCACGACTAATTGAAGTATAGTGCTGTAATATTCCCAAAGAACGTATAATTAAATCGGCATTACCAAAAATTTGTAGGGAAGCTATTGCATCAAAGCCTATATAACAAAAAGCACAAAGCAAGACAGAGATGATAAATGCTACGATTTGATTATTTGTTAGTGAAGAAGAAAAAATTCCAATAGAAACAAAGACTCCTGAAAGGAAGATTAGCCCTATGTATGAGCCGATAATTCCTCCTAAATCTAAGTTTCCAGCAGGAGAACCTAAGTTATATACTGCAATAATGTATATTAAAGTGGGTAGAATTGTAAGAATAACAAGACAAAGTCCTGCAAAAAACTTTGATAAAATAAGAGATATATCGCTTATAGGCTTGGTTAATAAAAGCTCTATCGTTCCATTTTTCTTCTCTTCTGCAAACATCTTCATAGTTATTGCAGGTATAATGAATAGAAAAAACCATGGAGATAGGATAAATAATCCATCTATTGAGGCATATCCAAAATCTATTACATTAAATTCTGTTGGTAAAATCCAGAGGAATAGTCCCATTGTCGCCAAAAAAACTATCATAATGATATATCCTATAAGCGAGGAAAGGAAACTACTAAATTCTTTTAGAAACATTACATACATTAGTCTCGTTCTTTTTAATTAAAAGTGCAAAACTAATAATAATTATTCAATAATATTGTATAGTAAATAAATTTCTAAAAGCTAATAAAGGTTGATAAAAAAATAAAGGGCTAATTACTTGAATTAACCCCTTACAAATTATGAAAAAAAAATTTATATCATTAAAGCATATCTTTTTTCTATGCTTCGCATTCTTTTGTTTCGCCTTCTATTTTATATTTAGCAATAGAAGACTCTTCAAAGTTTTCAATAAATGTTGCTGCCTCTTCAATTTTTGATTGTCCCATCCTAATTATAAGTTCTGCTGAGTTTGTGAAGCAATCACATTTATTTGCATCAATTATAAGTAAGTGCCCCATGATTAAATACCCACACATTTCAACTAAACGGCGTGAATTAAAATCAAAAAATTCTGAATTTGCACCAAAGCTATTTGCTCTTTCGTATGCTTTTTCATAACGTTCTCTCATTTCAAATAGAACTTTTCTCATTGTAGAAAATTCATTTTTTACTTCAATGGCTTCATATTCCTTTATTAAATTAAGGTATCCACCATTTTGTACCCCACGAATTGCAGCTACAACCTGTAATTGAGAAGTTCCTTCATAGATTGTAAGAATCCTTGCATCTCTATACATTCTTTCAACTGCATAATCCTTCATAAAACCTGAACCTCCATGAACCTGTATTGCATCGTATGCAATTTGATTTGCATATTCTGAGGAGAAAAGTTTTAATAATGGAGTTAGAATATCAGCAGTTCTTTGATATTTTTTTAACTTTTGCTTTTCCTCAACCTGAATTTGCTCTCTTTTAGACTTATCATCAATTGCCTTATATATGTCTATACTACGTGCAGTTTCATATAATAGAGTACGAATTGCATCAGTCTTTGCTCTCATGTTTGCTAACATTTCATAAACTCCTGCAAATTGTATTATAGGTTTTCCAAATTGTTCTCTCTCTTGAGCATATTTGTATGCCTCTCTATAAGCTGCCTCAGATAAACCAACAGATTGTGCTCCCACTCCAAGTCTTGCTCCATTCATTAGAGACATTACATATTTTATAAGTCCCAATTTTCTATCTCCAACCAATTTTGCAGGTGCATTATTAAAGACTAACTCTCCTGTTGGCGAGCCTTTAATTCCTAATTTGTTTTCAATACGTCTTATTGTTACAGCTTTTTCCTTTCTATCATAAACAAAATAGGAAAGCCCTCTTCCATCTGTTGTTCCATCTTCTGAACGTGCCAAAACCAATTTAATATCCGCATCTCCATTTGTGATGAAACGCTTAACTCCATTTAAACGCCAAACCTTGTTTTCTTCATCCCAAGAGGCTTTTAATTGCACAGCTTGCAAATCACTTCCTGCATCTGGTTCTGTTAAATCCATAGAGCAGGTATAGCCCTGATTAATCTTAGGAAGAAATTCGTCTTTTATCTCTTCGGAAGCGTACTCATATAGGGTTTCAGCACAATCTTGCAAACCCCAAATATTAGCAAAGCCACAATCACCTCTTGAAACAATTTCCGCAGCCATTACATAAGGAACGTAAGCAAAGTTTAATCCGCCATATTTTCTTGGAAGGCTCATTCCATAAAGCCCACTATCACGCAATGCTTCGTGATTTTGTTGGGTTCCTTTTGCATAAACAATTTCGTTATCTACTATCTTAGGTCCTTCTTTATCTACATCCTCAGCATTAACTGCAAGAATATCTCCTGTGATTTGTCCAACAACTTCCAGAACTTTTTCATAACTATCCAAAGCATCTTCATAATCCTTGGGTGCATAGTCATATTTTCCATAGTCAGAGTAGTTATCTTCCTTCAATTCTATAATTTCTTTCATCAAAGGATGAGAAAGATGAAATTTTAAACTTTCATTATCGTTGAAAAAATTAGCCATATTTTATAATGTTTTTGTCTTTTTTATACTAATTATTATTCTACTATTTTGTATTGCTCTTATAATATTGTATCATCTTTGGAACAATTTCCATAACATCACCAATTATTGTGTAATCTGCAATAGAATTTATAGGAGCCTTTGGATCTATATTTATTGAAATGATTTTAGAAGACTCCTGCATACCTGCTCTGTGTTGAACAGCACCTGAAACCCCACAAGCAATGTATAGTTTTGGACGAACAGTAACTCCTGTTTGTCCAATTTGTCTTTCATGTTCTGCCATTGAAGCATCAACAGCTGCACGTGTTGCTCCAACTTCTCCTTGTATGATTTCTGCTAATTGATATAGGATTTGGAAGTTTTCCCTACTCTTCATACCATATCCACCGCAAACAATGATTTGTGCTCCCTTAATATTAATTTTCTGAGCCTCTATTTGACGAGAAATTATCTTTAAACAAAAATCCTCAGCCTTTACATAAGAGGAAGCAACTATGTTTTTCAATGTTCCTTTATAGGATTTATCAAAGATTTCCTTCTTCATAACTCCCTCTCTCACTGTTGCCATTTGAGGACGATTGTCGGGATTTATGATTGTTGCTATTATATTTCCACCAAAGGCAGGACGAATTTGATATAACAAATCCTTATACTCTTTCTTTGTTTTATTTTCTATGTGAGAACCTATCTCCAATGTTGTACAATCAGCAGTCAAACCTGTTCTTAGATAAGATGCAACACGAGGGGCAAGATCCCTTCCAATAGATGTTGCACCAAAAAGTGCAATTTGAGGTTTTTCTTCTTCAATAAGTTTTGTTACAATTGCAAAATGAGGAATGGTTTGATAGGGAAATAGTCTTTCATCCCTACAATAATTTATTATATCTACACCATAAGGATATAGAGTTTCTTCCAAAAGATTAACCTCATCAGAAATAACAACTGCCTCTAACTTTACTTTTAGTTCATTTGCCAATTTCCTACCCTTGGAAAGCAATTCCAAAGATACCTCAGCAATTGTTTTTTCTTCTGTAACTTCACAATATACTAATACATTATCCATTTTTCTTCCTTTCTTTTTAATTAATTATTAACCCAAAATGTGAGAAGCAATAAGCTCTTTCATTAAATTATCTATATCCTCATTGCTTGAAGAAAGCTGTTTGCTTTCTTTTTGAGTCAATACCACATTTTCTATTTTCTTAACCTTAGTTGGAGAACCTGTTAATCCCAACCTTGAATCCTCTGCATTAATGTCAGAAGCCGACCATTCTTCTATTTTTAGGTATGGCTTTTCATTAAATAGGGTGTAATCCAAAGATAATTCCTGCAATTCAGAAGGAGAGTGAGCATTCTTATACTTCATAAGACGTTTTGCATGCCTATTCCTACATTCCTTAGCCGAAGAATGTACAGTAATTAAACAAGGATATGTGCTTTCAACAACCTCTATACCTCTTTCCAAACGGCGTTTTATTTGTATGGTTTTCTCATTAACATCTACAATTTCTTCGGCGTATGTAATCTGAGGGCAGGATAATTTTTCAGCAGTTTGAGGACCCACCTGTGCAGTGTCTCCATCTATTGCCTGCCTTCCTGCAATTACCAAATCATAATTACCAATTTTCTTTATTGCTTGTGCAATAGTATAAGATGTTGCCAAAGTATCACTACCTGCAACCTTTCTATCCGAAACAACAATACCATTATCAGCACCTCTATATAATGATTCCCTTACAACTTCAGCAGCACGCGTTGGTCCCATTGTAAGAACTGTTATAGTAGTTTCTTTAATTTTGTCTTTAATTTGTAGAGCCATTTCCAAAGCATTTAAATCCTCAGGATTGAAAATAGCAGGTAATGCAGCACGATTTACCGTTCCATCCTCCTTCATTGCATCTTTCCCAACGTTCCTTGTATCGGGAACTTGCTTAGCTAAAACAACAATTCTAAAACTCATTTCTTTCTATTTTATTAATATAATTATATTTGTTCGTGGTGCAAAAATAATAAAATTATTATTAAATAATCATTTTTCACCACAAAGATATAACTAAAATAATTAAGATTTAAAAGACTTTTTAAAGGAAAATATTATCTTCTTCGTCTAATTTCTTTTTTTTTATTTCTATATTTTTATTTTTTAAAGCATATTAATCTATTTTTTTATTAGTTTTGCTTTTCATCTTTATAAGAAAAATATAGCAAGAAATGTTTCAATCATCTAATAACATTAATTATATAGGCAAACCTTTTGTAAAATGGGTGGGAGGAAAAAGACAACTCCTATCTGTAATAGAGGAAACCTTGCCAAAAGAAATTCTCACTAAAAAGGCTATAACATACGTTGAACCCTTTGTTGGAGGCGGTGCTATGTTATTTTGGATGCTTAATAATTTTTCTACAATAAAAAAAGCTATAATCAATGATATAAATTCAGATCTAACCAATGCATATATCATAGTTAGGGATAGAGTTAATGATTTAATTTCTTTATTAAAAGATATAGAGACAACATATCTTTCTATTGAAAAAGAAGAAAAAAGAAAAGAATTTTATCTATTGCAAAGAGAAAGATACAACACAAAAAGTCTTGATGAATTAGAAAATGCAGCCCTATTTATATTTTTGAATAGAACTTGTTTTAATGGACTATATCGTGTAAATAGTAGTGGCTTATTTAATGTACCTTTTGGAAAATATTCCAAAGTGACTATTTGCGACAAAGAAACATTATTGTCTGATAGTTTTTTATTACAAAAAGTTGAAATCCTAACAGGAGACTTTAATCAAACAATTAAATATGCTAAAAAAGATAGCTTCTTTTATATTGATCCACCCTATAAACCTTTAAGTAAGACTTCTTCATTTAATTCATATTCAAAAGAAACTTTTGATGATGTTGAGCAAATAAGATTAAAACATTTTTGTGATAATTTAAATGATAGGAATAGTTTATGGATACTTAGTAACTCCGATCCAAAATCAAACGATGATAATAATAACTTCTTTGATGATTTATATTCTGCCTATCAAATAAAGAGAATACTCGCTTTTAGACAAGTTAATTCCAATGCTCAAAAAAGAGGTAAATTAAATGAATTATTAATATCAAATAGTATATAAAAAAGTAATTAATATGATTTCTCAGGGTAAAGGTGGAGCAAATACACAAAGCGGATTAAGGTTTGAAAAACAAATGAAAGATGTATGGCAACTACCTTCTATTGCTGTATGGGAAAAGAAATGTGGCAAGCATCCAACACAAAAACCTTTAAAACTTTTAAGCAGGATTATATTAGCATCAACCATAGAAGATCAATGGATATTAGATCCTTTTACAGGAAGCAGCACAACAGGTGTAGCCTCTAAATTATTAAATAGACGCTTTGTTGGTATAGATAAAGAATTAGACTATTTAAATATAAGCCTATCCCGTCTTAAAGAAATAGAAAATAAAGAAACATTTAATCTATACCTGTCGGCAAGTCGGCAACCGACTTTTAATTTTCCTAACGGAACTTAGGGTAGCCTTCTTATTATTATAATAATTATAATTTTTGTATTTTTTTATATTTTTATCCACTTATATCTCTATATTTCAACAAGATTAAAACGAAGTTTTAGCAAATTATTTCTTCGTTTTAATAAATTATTTCTTCGTTTTAGTAAATTAAAACAGCGTTTTGTCATGAGCCGACCTTTATTAGTCCTTGCGGAAGTCTGGTAGTTGTTTTATAAATCATTAATCCGATAGGTTAATAAATGCCGCTTGGCGGTCGGAACTTAGGGTAGTTGTTTTATGAATTATTTTTTGAATAATATAAGGGCATTTTTAAAAGATAAAAGTGCATTTTTAAAGGAAAAATGCCGCAAAATGGGCAAAAAAAACCTCGTACAGCAGACTTAGAAAAATCAAAAATC
>JAISIA010000078.1 GCA_031262295.1 Bacteroidales bacterium
AAAATAGATTAAAATTTGTTTGGATTGTATTGATAATTAATAATTTGAAAAACTGAAATTCCGTTAGGAAAAATAAAGGTCGGTTGCCGACAAAAATTGAGTGAAATGTTAAAAATTCGGCAAATCTTGTGCTTTTTTGATGAAATTATGTTAAAATTTGTCAAAAAAGGGGGTTGAAAATGTTAAAAAAAATTTGAAAAATGAATAAGCGAAAAATTGGTATATTTTTTCCCCTATTGTTTTTTTTATAAAAATATTCCTTAAAGCATCTTTTATCTTTTTTTTATGTGGAAAGAGCTTGCTATACTTTAAAAATTGGGGATTTTAATTTGCAAAGAAAGTGGAATTTATCACTTGCAATTTTGTCTTATTTTCTACTTTGGCACTAATTTTGTTGGTATATTAGTGAAAATTCAAAATAACGAGGAAAGAATAAGGAAGTTTTGAATGTAGATACGTTATTTTATAGACAAATAAATTTATTTTTTCTGCGTTATAGGCAAGGATAAAAAAAATATTACAAAAAGAAAGGACAGAATTTATGAAAAAAGTTATTGACAGAAATCACACACGAGGGCATTTTAACCACGGTTGGTTAGATACCTATCACACTTTTTCTTTTGCAGATTATTATAATCCAGATAGAATCCATTTTGGTGCATTGAGAGTTTTAAATGATGATAAGGTTATTGCAAAAGAGGGGTTTCCACTACATCCACACCGAAATATGGAAGTTATATCTTTTCCTTTGGAAGGCTTTTTGCGTCATGGCGATAGCTTAAATAATAGGAATTCGGATGTGATAACAAGGGGACAGATTCAGGTTATGAGTTCCGGAACAGGCATAAGCCATTTGGAATATAACGATAGCAAAATAGAGGATTTAAGATTCCTTCAAGTATGGATAATTCCTAAGACAATAGATACAAAACCAAGATATAATAACTATGATGTTAAATCGCTTATAAAGCCAAATGACATCTCTTTAATCCTATCTCCAAATAATGAGGCTTATGTAAATCAGGATGCCTACATATCTTGGGCAAATATGGATAAGGGTTTTGAAAAAGAATATAAATTTTATGGAAAGAAAACAGGGGTTTATATATTTGTTTTAGAAGGAAAGATAGAAGTGGGAGGAGAAGTTCTTCAAAGAAGAGACGGTATAGGCTTATGGGAAGTAGATTCCCTTGGAGTAAAAGCATTAGAAAATAGTGAGGCTATATTCTTTGAAGTTCCAATGTTAGAGTAGTAGTAGTTCTTCATATAGCCTTTGAGCTATAATATCTCTGTTGAAGTGGGAGGAAACGTATTTAAAGCCGTTTTCTCCCTTTTCTTTGCAAAGAGCCTTATCATTATATAGAGAAAGTATTTTTGATTTTAAATCCTTAAAATCTTCTGGAATAAATGCTAAACCACAGTCTCCCTCATCAATAAAAAGCTGTTTTGCCTCTCCCTCTAAGCCTAAGAGTATAGGTTTCTTTAAGGCGAGATTCTCAAATATCTTTGAGGGTATTGCACCTTTGAAAAGGTCTAATTTTTTTAAAGGAATTATTGTTGCATCAGTTGATATTATTATCCTTTGCATATAGTTTTTCTCAACTGCATCAAAGAATTTTACATTATCAATCCTTAATTCCTTCTTTATTTTTTGCAGTCTTTCCTTTTCTGGTCCCTCTCCTAAGAGGACGAATTTTATATTTTCATAGTTTTTTAACTCTTCGGCTGCATATAAAATAACTTCTAAGCCTTGTGCTAAGCCAATTATTCCACCATAAAACAATATAAAGTCATCCTGAGTGTAGCCATTTTCTTCTCTCCAACAAGAGTCTATTTCCTTATTTACATTATAGAAATTAAGATCTACTCCATTTTTTAGCCAATATACCTTCTTTTTTGGGAAACGTTCCTTAATATTTCCTACAATACCTTGTGTTTGTCCTGTTATAAGTGAGGATTTCTTATAGAGAAATTCTTCCAAAAATGTTGCCATTTTAAGCAATAGGCGATTATTTATTATATTTAGTTTTTCAGCACTTTCAGGCCAAAGGTCAGAAACATTAAAGACAAGTTTTGCTCTTTTTGCCTTTGAAAGCAAGTAGGCACTTATTCCTAAGAATAAGGGAGGAGATTCAACAAGAAGAATATCTTGTCTTCCAACTTTTATTAAGCCATAGAAAAGTGAAGAGAGGACAAAGGAGAAATAATTCATTAGGCGAGGAATTATGCTCTTTGATTTTTTTACATATATCCAACAGCGATGAATATTCAAATTATTATCATCTTTTTCAAAACAATATTTCTTTCCTTTATATGCCTTGTGAACTTCCATCTTAGGATAGTTAGGCATAGCTGTTATAATGGAAACATCAACTCCTTTTTTCTTTAAACGAACAGAGAGTTCGTATAAACGATTTTGAGGTGCTCCAATTTCAGGAGGAAAATATTGGGTAAGTATTAATAGTTTCATTATTCCTATAATTTCATTATTGTTTATTCCTTTTGTAAAGAAAATCTTTTGGAAGCAAAATTACATTTTTAGAAAAGAAAATTAACATTAGTTGTAACTTTTTTATAACTTCGCTTGTCTTTAATTAAGAAAAAGCAGCCAAAAATATAATATGACTGACAAACAATATAACCTTTGCGTAGATAATTTTTCGGATAATATTTTAAGGTTCTTAGTAAAGAACTTAAAGGATAGGCAAGAGGCTGAGGATATTTTGCAGGATGTATTTCTAAAATTATGGGAAAAACACAAGGAGGTGGATAATGATAAGGTTAAGGCATACTTGTTTAAGGCAGCATATAATACAATGATAAATACTATTAATCACAATAAACTAATAGATAATATAGAAATTAAAGATACTGTGACTATAAATGCCCAAAATGCCCACTCTGATATAAGAGATATTTTATCTGATGCACTAAATCTTCTATCCTCCTTGCAAAAGGCATCACTACTATTGAGGGATTATGAAGGTTATTCCTATAATGAAATAGGGCAAATACTAAATATAACAGAAGAAAATGTGAAGATAAATATTTTTAGGGCAAGACAAAAAATGAAAAAATATATAGGTTCAATTGACAATATTATATGAAAAAGATAACAAAGGATAATTACCCTGCATACTTTATAGATTTTATAGAAGGAAAACTTTCAAAGGAAGAAGAAAAAACTCTGGAAGATTTTTTAGAAGAAAATCCTAAACTAAAAGAAGAATTACAAGAGTATTCTCCTGAAATTTATTTAAAGGCAGAAGAGAATATTCATTATGAAAAAAAGGAAGAATTAAAACGAGGAAACATATATATAATTCCTCAATTTATAAGATATGCCTCTATTGCTGCTGCAATAATTCTGGCTTTTATCCTAATAAAACCCCATATTTTTAATGCAAAACAAGAAGAAACGTCCTCACAAAAAGAAATTGCTTTAATAGAACAAAAAATAGATAATAAGAAAATTGTTGCAAAAGAGGTGATTTTAGATAAGGGAAAAGAAAAGAAAATTATTGCAAAGACAAGAATTAGGAAAGAAAAAGAAAATATTAATAAAGAAAAATTAGAAAAAGCAGAACCCTTATTAAATAAAGAGGAAATAGTAGAAAAGAAAGAAGGGGAAAAAGTAGAAGAAATAATATATAAAGAAACCACTTCAATAGTCTATTATAAGGAATTTGAGGATATTGATTTTAATAATGCTCAAATTGTTGAAGTAACAAATATGATAGTTAAGGATTCTGTGGAGAATAATAAGAAAGGTATTATGCCTTTTGAAAAATTTGCCAAACAAGTTAAGTATAATTTTGATAAAGGCAAAGATTATGTTGAGACAAAGATAGAATGGACACAGGAAAATATAGTTGATCCAATAGTAAGAACAAAAGATAGGTTGGATAATATCATTTATAGAAAAGAGATAACAAAACGATAATAAAATTAATTAAAATAAAATTATATGAGAACGAAGTTTTTTTTACTATTTGTCCTTATTTTAGGACTAACCTTAAATGGTTTTTCACAAGAAAAAACAATTTATAAGCAAACGATTTATAAAGGAGCTAGAAAGGATGCTACTTTTAAAAATATCCAAATTAATGCTACTTGTGATATTGTTATAAGTTTTGGTGAAGAAAATGCTGTCTATTTTAACAAAAATGATTATGACAAAGAGAAATTTAAGGCTTTTGTTATTGTTGATGAAGATAAATTGATAATAGATCAACCTTCCTTAAAAGAAGATAAGCCTTTTTCAATTAGATTACAACTTGTAGAGATGCCAAGTCAAATAGTTTTTGGAAAGGATTCAAAAGTTTATTTTAATGATATTGTAAGTACAACAGAAATGGAATGCTTTTTAGAAGAAAATGCTAAATTATCTTTTGTTAAAAATGCAACAATAGACAATTTAATGATTACTTTGGAGAAAGATTCTAAGATTTCTTTTGATAATATTGCTTCAAAAAATGTTTATCTACAAGGTCCTCTTCAAGCAGAAGCAAAATTTGAAAGAGGAAATATAGAAAATTTAACAACATATAATGGAGATAGTATTAATGTATCGGGAAATTGCAAAATTTCTTCAATAAATAAAGATGTTGAACTACCAATAGGAATAATAAGCAATATGAATTTAGAGGATTATGATGAAATTGTAGAAGATCTAGATTCAAAAATAAATCCTTTTAAACAAAAATGGTTTTATACTGATGTAGTGGTTCAATTTAATTTTGGTGGCTTACGTTGGAATAGAGGTTTAACAACTATTGATGATTTCTTCTCTTTGCCTGAGGGAGTATATGATATAAGATATGGAAATAGCTGGAGCTATGAAGTAAAGGTGCAGTTTGTTTTTGGCAAAAAATGGGATGTTTTCATTGGTGTGGGATTGGAGTCAAATGTATTTTATTTTAGAAATAATTTAATGTTAATGGATAATGGAGTAAATAAGCAAATAGTTTTCAATGACGATGAAATGATAGACGCAAAGTCAAAACTTGTGGCGAGATATTCTCTTATTCCATTAAAAATAAGATATAAAATAAATAAAAATTTTAATATTCATGTTGGAGGAACCATAGGGTTTAGCTTTAGAAGTAAATATACAGGATTTAAAAGAGATTATAGTATCCCTAATGCTGAGGTTGAAGAAAGGTGGGGAGAAAAATATAATAACTTTAAACCTATAAAGGCAGAAGTGCAAGCAGGAATTGGTTATAGAGATTGGTTTAGTATATATGCAAAATATGCACTAACTCCATTATTTAAAACAGGAAGAGAAACTACTCTTTATCCATATAGTATAGGATTCTCTTTGGGATTGTAAAAGTACAAGTAAAGAATAAATCAAAAACGCTGCTTTAATTTTTTAAGGCGGCGTTTTTTATTTTTTATATAATAGGTATAGGGATATTATTCTTTAAAAAAAAGCAAATGAAATTCTTTATTTTTGAAAAGAAAATAAATTATAGAATATATTTTTGAGCACTTAATCTTTTATCTTTTATTATAAAGACAAAGTAGAATAGGTCTATTGAAACAAAGGATAAGGAGTTTTCTAATATTTTTTTTAATTCTTTATTATTCTCTTTTGATTTATAGGGTTCTTTAATACATATAATTTTTTCTTCATCCTTATTTTTTTCTTTCTCTATTATAAATTCATTATATGTGCAATTAATATAGGTAATGCCTTTTTCTGAAAAAAAATTTTCAAATCCTTCTTTTAGCTTTTTGGGATTATTTCTTTGTGGTTTTATAATCTGATTATATAGGTCAAAAATAAAGGGAGAATGAATGTGATGAGCATTCTTTCTTCTTATTTTGTGCAATAGTTTTTCTCTTATATAAAAAAAATTCATTTTCTTTCTTTTCTTTGGCTTTAATATATTGTGAAGAACATTCGGAATGCAAAATTAGTACTTTTCAAATTAATTGTTTAACTTTGCTGCCTTATACTTAAAAAAGTAAAAGTTTTTTTAATGAAACTATATACAAAGGATATTGTAAAGAAATATAGGAAACGTACTGTTGTAAATGGAGTTTCTATTGAGGTTAATCAAGGAGAAATTGTTGGACTATTAGGTCCAAATGGTGCAGGAAAGACAACAACCTTCTATACTATGGTCGGCTTGATTAAACCTTTTAGTGGAAGGGTATATTTGGATGAAAGAGATATTACAGATATGCCTATGTATAAAAGAGCACAAAATGGGATAGGCTATTTGGCACAAGAGGCTTCTGTTTTTAGGACTCTTTCTGTTGAGGACAACATTATGGCGGTTTTGGAATTTAGAAAGCTCTCCTTGGAAGAAAGACAAAAGATAATGAATAGTCTTATAGATGAATTTGGATTAAATCATATAAGAAAAAGTAAGGGTAATCAGCTTTCAGGAGGTGAAAGAAGAAGGACAGAGATTGCAAGAGCACTTGCAGCAGACCCTAAATTTATTCTTTTAGACGAGCCTTTTGCAGGAGTTGACCCTATTGCAGTGCAGGATATACAGAATATTGTTGCCAAATTAAAGGATAAAAATATAGGAGTTTTGATAACGGATCACAATGTTCATGAAACGCTAACGATAACAGATAGGGCGTATCTTTTGTTTGAAGGTAGTGTTTTAAAATCTGGCTCTCCGCAAGAGCTGGCTCAAGATGAGCAGGTGAGAGAAAAATATTTGGGAGAAAACTTTTCTTTAAGATAAAACATAGTTTTGAGATGTTGTTAGTTTATATAGATAAGATGACAAATAGGGTTGGCTACACCTTAAATTTAATTTTTAAGGATGTGTTGGGATTAAATTACAGCATTACCACAAACAAAGAAAACTTTATAAAAAGTGAAGGTGCAAAACTTTCTTATACAAAACATCAATTAAAGGATGAGTTTTTTATTTGTTCAACTGACCTTCTCTTTGAGACAATAATAGAAAATAAGGATATAAATATATCTTTCTATAATAAGGTTCCTATATTTTTCAGAACATTTTCTCGTAAGGCTTCTATTCCTTTTGATATATTTGCTGCAACTTTCTATATGGTTTCACGCTATGAAGAATATCTACCCTTTGTTCAAGACAAATACGGAAGGTTTTCTCACCAAGAAAGTCTTGCATTTAAGAATTGCTTCCTTTCAAAGCCCGTTGTAAATATATGGGCTGATATTTTAAAGAAAGAACTCTTAGAAAAGTTTCCTTCTTTGGAATTTCCTCCCTACTATTTTCGTTACTATAATACAATAGATATAGATTCTGCCTACTCTTTTAAATGCAAGGGGCTTTCAAGAAAGCTGTGGGGAATGTCCAAAGACCTTTTTAGCGGAAGGTTTAATGAGTGTTTATATAGGTTTCAAGTTTGTTTTAATAAGAAAAAAGACCCTTTTGACACCTTTGACTATCAAGTATCCCTAATAAATAAGTATAAAATAAAAACTATATTCTTTGTTCTCTTTGGTCATTATGGTAAGTATGACAAGAACATTTCTTCATATAATAAGAAGTTTCAAAGATTGATTAAAAACCTTTGTGATTATGGTAAGATGGGAATACATCCTTCCTATTCCTCTTTTGAAGATGAACAAGAGCTTTCCTCACAAATAAAACATCTAACAGAGGTAATACATAAGCCAATTACAAGAAGTAGGTATCATTATTTAAAATTTCGTTTGCCAATATCCTATCGCCGTTTGTTAAATAATATGATTACAGATGAGTATTCAATGGGCTATTCCAACACTGTTGGCTTTCGTTCGGGTATATGTTCAGGATATAATTTCTATGATTTGGCAATAGATGGAGAAACTAAGCTAAGGTTACATCCTTTTAATATAATGGATGTGGCTTTAAAAAATGGATTGGGATTAAATCCTGAGGAAGCATTGGAAAGAATTAAGCAAATTATTGATGAAATTGTCAAAGTCAATGGGGACTTTATTAGTGTTTGGCATAATGAATCCCTAAGCAATCAATATGAATGGGAGGGATGGAAAGAGGTTTATGAGAAAATGGTAGAGTATGCCTCAAACATAGAAAGAAAAGTTTTTAAGTAGAAATATAAATAAACAAGATAATAAACTATAAATTTATGATTGTTGTAACAGGTGCAGCGGGATTTATTGGAAGTTGTTTAGTTAGTAAGTTAAATAATGTGTCAAGAGCAGACATAATTATTGTGGATGATTTTAAGAAAAAGGAAAAAGAGGCTAACTATTCCAATTTAAAATATGCAAAAAAGATTGAAAGAAAAGATTTCATTGCTTGGTTTGAAAAAAATGCAAGCAAGATTGATATTGTTTTTCATTTAGGAGCAAGAACAGATACCACAGAAACTAATAAGAAAGTATTCTTAGAATTAAACTTAAAGTATTCAAAGAATATTTGGAGAGTTTGTTCTTTTAAACAGATACCTCTTATTTATGCTTCCTCTGCGGCAACTTATGGAGACGGAAGTAAGGGATATAGTGATGATGTTGATAAGACTTTTGGCTTAAAGCCCCTTAATCTTTATGGTTATTCAAAACATGATTTTGATGTTTGGGTATTAAATCAAGAGGTTCATCCTCCTTTTTGGGCGGGCTTAAAGTTTTTTAATGTTTATGGACCTAATGAATATCATAAATCAAGAATGGCTTCGGTTATATATCATTCCTATAATCAAATTTTGGAACAAGGAAAGGTTAAATTGTTTCGTTCATGTAATCCAAATTACAAAGATGGTGAGCAATTAAGAGACTTTGTATATGTAAAAGATCTATTATCTGTTATGCTATTTCTTATGAATGAAAAGCCCTCTTCTGGAATATACAATCTTGGAACAGGAAAGGCAAGAAGTTTTCTTGATTTGGCAAATGCCACTTTTGATGCTATGGGTTTGAAACCAAATATAGAGTTTATAGATATGCCAGAAGACCTAAAAGGAAAATACCAATATTTCACAGAGGCTAAGATGGAGAAATTGAAAAAGGCAGGATATAAAAATAATTTCTATTCCTTAGAGGAAGGAATTAAGGATTATGTTCAAAATTATCTGATGAAAAATCTATACTATTAAGTAATATGAACTACAAAGAAAAATTACATAACATAAAGGCTTTTGTTTTTGATTACGATGGAGTATTTACAAATGGCTATTTATGGATAGCAAATAAAGAAAACATATTTCGTTCGGGTAATGTTAAGGATGGATATGTTGTACAATATGCAATAAAGAAAGGATATAAAATTGCCATTATCTCAGGAGGAAAAGGAGAGAGTATTTTATCAAGAACAAAGATGTTGCAAATAGAGGATGTATTTCTTGAAAAGGCAGATAAAAAAGAAGTTTTTTTAAATTATCTTAAAGATAATAACCTTAAAAAAGAAGAGGTTTTATATATGGGAGATGATATTCCCGATTATGATGTGATGTTAGAGGCAGGTATTGCAGCTTGTCCTAAGGATGCTGTTGAGGAAATAAAGAATGTAGCTCATTATATCTCTCATAAAAATGGAGGAGATGGCTGTGTTAGGGATGTTATAGAGCAAGTTCTAAGATTGCATAACAAATGGTTTGACAAAGATAGTAAAATGTGGTAGGGCGGAAATTTCTCTTTTATGGTTTTTTATTTTTAATTCTTTTTTCTCAAAATACTTTTTCACAAGAGAAAAAGAAGAAAATATACAGCAATAAAAAGGCAACCTATTATCATGATATGTTTATAAATAGGAAAACTTCCTCAGGGGAGAGATTTGATCAAAATAAATATACAGCAGCTCACAAAACTATTCCCCTAAATACTTTGGTTAAGGTGACAAATAAACAAAATGGAAAATCAGTAATTGTTAAAGTAAATGATCGTTGTCCTAAACAGGGAGTAATTGATCTTTCTTTAATAGCTGCAAAACGTCTTGACATGATAAAATCAGGTGTTGTTAGGGTTAGTTTAGAGATATTAGGCGATGATTATTTGCCTCTTTGGCAAAAACAAGATGAGATATTTAATATATTTGATGTATCAATGAAGAAAAATTTCTTAGAAACAGAACTAAAATTTGATACAATTGATTTTTTCAATAATTAGCTAATTTCAATTTTTTCACAAAAAAATATATAAAAAATGGGGCAGGGGGCATAAGGGCATGTATTTTTACAAACTTTTTTTTAAAATCATAAAAAACCCCGTACAGGAGGGATGCTGTACGGGGTTTTTCTTTTTTCTTCTACAAACTTTTTACTCCATTTTTTATGCCCTTATGCCCCTTTTTTAACATTTTTTCATACTTACTTTTAATAAAAACATATAAAAAATAAATGATAAAAAATATTAAAGGCTTAATATAAAACAATATAAAAAACAAAAAATGAAAATATCCTATTTTGGGATATTGTGTGCTGTACGAGGAAAAAAAACTCGTACAGCACACTTAGAAAAATAAAAAATCACTCTTGCTGTACGGGTTTTTTTTTGCCCATTTAGCGGCATTTTCCCTTAAAAAATGCCCTTTTATCATATAAAAATGCCCCTAAATTATTCAAAAAATATTTTTCAAAAAAACACTCATACTTTTAGTATGACAAAATAAAGTTCGGTTGCCGACAAACGCTGTTTTAATTTACTAAAACGAAGAAATAATTTATTAAAACGAAGAAATAATTTGCTAAAACTTCGTTTTAGGCGTATTGAATTATAGAGAGATAGAGAGACTACCAGACTTCCGTTAGGAAAATTAAAAGTCGGTTGCCGACAAAACTTCGTTTTAGGTGTGTTGAATTATAGATATATAGGTAGGGAAAATATATAAAAATACAAGAATTGTGGGAATACTACCAGACTTCCGCAAGGACAACTAAATGCCGCTTGGCGGTCGTTAGGACGAATAAAAGTTGGTTGCCGACAAAATGAAGAAATAAAAGGTAGAATTGATGGATTTTGGTTTATTCATAAATTTAATATAGCAGGAATTTAAATTTTACGGGCAAAAAGGGCACGTATTTTTTA
This sequence comes from Bacteroidales bacterium, assembly GCA_031262295.1. Lineage (GTDB taxonomy): Bacteria > Bacteroidota > Bacteroidia > Bacteroidales > P3 > UBA10566. Next base: position 10,985 of record JAISIA010000078.1, read on the forward strand.
CAAAAAACTTTTTTTAATTATACCCGATTCCGATAAAGTTGAACATTTATCGGGATCGCATTTTTTATATTACTCTTTTTTCCTTAAAAATTGATGCCCTTTTTGCCCGTTGAAATGTTAAAAAATATCCTAAAAAGGGAAATTTCGCCTTTTTGAGGATAAAATAGTAAAAAAAAGCAAGAAATACTGATTTTTGATAAAAATAGAAAATGCGATAAATCGCATTTTATTTGTTCAAAATTTTTCCGATTTATCGCATTTTATTTTATGTAAAATTCCCAAAAGTTGGCAATGTCCCTTTATTTTGAATTGCCGATTACCCCTAAAAATAAAATTCCAAAACAAAAAATGCTTATAAAAAAATAAAACGCTGTTTTAATTTACTAAAACGAAGAAATAATTTATTAAAACGAAGAAATAATTTACTAAAACTTCGTTTTAGGCGTGCTGAATTATAGAGATATAAGTATTGCTATTCTGTTTTTTCTTTTCCGCTTATTTCAAAAAAAAGAGACTATCTCTTTACATTGGAACGCTTTCTTTCTTGACTATATTCATTTTATTAAAATATAGAGACATCCTAAAAAAAACTCATTTTTTTATTATCTCCCTATTCATTAATATTGCATTCATTAAAATTAGCACATTGCCATAAAATATCAAACAATGGTTTTAGAGCTAATTTCAAATCTGAATCGTATGTAGGTAGAGTTATGAAGGGAAGTGGAATTTTAGGACAATTAATAATATGTACATTATGATTATCAATGCTAAAATTAAGATTTTCCATGTTATGAAAATAAACACTAATTAAAAAAGGTTCTTCCACATTAAATCGTTTTATAATCTCTAAACCTTTTGAAATATTTTTAAAAATCATGTTATAGATTTCTGTTCCATAAGTACAATCTGGGTAATTTTGGTTAGAAGGACGATAAGTAGAAATTGCAGAATATAATTCTACTACACCATTGCGTATAATTTGCGTATAATTATTGTGCTTATGCTCATCATAACCTACATAGCCGTATATATTATATTCTTGCTTTAAGCTATAATATACCATAGGAATTATCAATTTTCGTAGATCATTATCATAGTGTACTTTTGAAAGATCAATAAAATTTTCATTAAGAAATGAAAAAGGTATAATATGAACAACGCAAAAGCGAGAAGTATCCAAATTTGGAAAAGATTCTTTACTCAATATTTTCTCAATCCTTTCTTTTCTGTATAATTGAGCCTTTTCTTTTAAAACCTGATTTTTCATAAACATATCATTTAATTCATTTACATCAACTAAATACTTTCCAGTATTCTTTCTTCTATAAAATTTATTGGAATTATTAAATGTTGTCATAGAAGGCAACCCAAGCCCTTTGGGTATTCCAATTATTAGCACTTTTTTGTTTTCAACAACTACAACGTAAGGGATAATAGATGTAATGGCTGGGTCAGTATTAGTCCTAATTGTATCCTCTATTTGTTGGAATAATTTGTCTTGATTATCAATATTGATACCAATAATCTTTTCAGGTTCTCCAGTATTTTTGCTTTCTTTATCTTTTTTTTCTTTAATGCCATAAAT
>JAISIA010000013.1 GCA_031262295.1 Bacteroidales bacterium
TCCAACTGTTACAACAGAGGATGTAACAAATATATCAGCAACTTCTGCAACATTTACTGGAACAGTAGAACAAGGAACAGAAGAATTGTTTGCAAGAGGATTTGAATTGAAAACTTCTACTCAAGGCTGGGAAGAAAGTATTCAAATTACTGGTCAAGGCACATCACCATTTACTTTTAATTATACTTCTCTTACGGAAAATCAAACTTACGATGTAAGAGCATACGTTAAAACAGGAGAAAATGGACAAACAACTACCTACGGAGAAATTCAAAACTTTACAACCTTAGGATCACAAGAACCAATTATAACTCTTGGAGAAGTGACTGCAAATTCTAATGTTCTACAAAATAGTGTTGAACTTTTAGGAGAAGTAACTGCCTTTGGTGGAGCTAATGCAACAGAAGTTACAGTTGGATTTAGGTATGGTTTAGAAAGTAGCCTTACTAATGATGTAGAAGAAGTATCTGCTACATTAAATGGTAGTGTATTCTCAACTACATTAACCGACTTAACACCTGCAACAACATATTACTATGTTTCATTTATGACAAATTCAGCTGGAACAGCCCTATCTGAAATAGGAAACTTTACAACAAATAATAATTTATCAGATAATATTAAATCAAATAATGTAAATGTTGTAATGTATCCTAATCCAGCAGAAAAGGAAACGAAGTTAGTTATCTCTGGAGTAAATGGAAAGGTTAAAATTTCTTTAACCGATGTTCAAGGACGCATAATAAACACTCAAACAATAATTGTTAATGAAAAGATAGAACAATCACTTGATTTGTCAAACTTAACAAAGGGAGTTTATTACCTACAATTACAAGGAGAAAACATCAACCGCACACAAAAATTAATTGTTAAATAAAACATTAATTTCATCATTTATACAGCGGCGTCTCTTTTTTGAGATGCCGCTTTTTTTATTTTAAAATATTGTTGTCCGATAAAAACAAAATATTGTGAAATGATGATTTTTTGATTACTATTAATCATCATTTTATGATTTTATTTTATTGAACACTAATGTTAAAAACATGTTAAATTTTAGGCAAATTTTGATAAAATGATGTTAAAATTTGGGCAAAAAAAAGGGGTGTGAAATGTTAAATATTTTTAAAAATATAATATTTTGGGTCTTTAATTCTTCCAAAAAGAAGGCATAAACAGGCATACAACTGTTACAAGTTCTAAACGTCCTAAGTACATAAGAGAAATGCAAACCCATTTTGCACCTATTGAAAAAGAAGGAAAATAGTGTAGGGAACCACTTTCAGAATCGGAATAACCCATATTTGCTAAGGAAGATATTGCCGCACGAGAGGACTCTATTATATCAACTCCACAGATAAGCAATAGGACAACTCCAATAAAATATGTAGTCATAAAAAGCAAAAATACAACAAGCACATTATTTATTGTTTGATTATCCACAATCTTTCCATTCAATTTCACAGGGGTTATTGCCTTTGAATGTATGCTTTGCATAATTATACGTTTTGCATTCTTAAACAAAATGATTATTCTAACGAGTTTTAATCCCCCTGTTGTTGAACCCGACATTGCTCCACAAAACATTAGAAGGAAAAGAATGAATAGTGCCGATTGACTCCATAGAAAAAAGTCCGCATTAGATAATCCTGTGGAAGAAAGAATAGAAACTCCCTGAAAAACAACTGCTCTAAAATTCTCTTCAAAGGATAACTTATCAGAATATGTTAGGATAAACATTGAGACAACTGCAACTAATATAAATATTAAATATGTCCTAAACTCCTCATTGCACCATATCTTATTGTATTGTTTTTTTATAAAAAAGTATATTAAATTGAAATTTACCCCTGAAAGAAACATAAAGACTATAATTATGTATTGCAACAAAGGAGAAAAGGCTGCTAAGGAAGCATTCTTTGTAGAGAAACCTCCTGAGGAAAGAGCAGAGAAGGAATGACAAACGGCATCGTATAGGGACATTCCTCCAAAATAAAGAGAAAGTGTTGCAATAATATTTAATGATATATATATTTGAATAATTATCTTTCCTGTCTTTTTTGTTCTTGGAGATAATTTGCTATCGCTACTTTTTGCTGTTTCTGCTGAAAACAATCTTGTTCCACCTCCTGAAAGAGAAGGAAGAAAGCTAATAATTATTACAACAATACCTATTCCTCCAATACCATTGGTTAAACAACGCCAAAACATAATACCTTTTGGAATTGACTCAACATCTTTAATTATGCTTGCTCCCGTTGTTGTAAATCCTGATATTGACTCAAAGAAAGAATCGGTAAAAGATAAGTACCCTCCAAAGAAATAGGGAAGGCAGCCAAAGAAGGAAACAATAATCCACAATAGAGAAACAACTAAGAATCCTGAACGATTGTCTATATCTATTTTTTTTTCTTTAAAGGTAAAAAGATAGAATAAAAGAGCAACTACGCCTGTAAGAGCAATACTATAAATAAAGGCATACGCATCTTCTTTGTCAAAGGATAGTCCAACACAAAGACTAATTAGCATAAGCAATGCTTCTATAAAAAGCAATGGAGCTAATATCTTACATACTATTGTTAGCCTTTGCTTAAACATTATTTTATTATTTTCCTTGTATTTTCTTTATTATGTTGGTTGTGGAATATCCTTCCAAGAACTTTAATGTCTTTACCTCTCCTCCATAACTTGATAGAATATCATAGCCAACAATATCTTCTTTTTTATAATCAGCACCCTTAACTAATATATCGGGTTTAATTTCCTTTATAAGATTGTATGGAGTTTGTTCAGAAAAAAGGACAATAGTATCAACAAAAAACAAAGAAGCAAGTATCATAGCTCTTGAAGTCTCATCTTGCAAGGGACGCATTTCTCCTTTAAGACAGGATATAGAGCTATCGCTATTTAAGCCAATAATTAGTTTATCTCCCAAATCCTTACTTGAAGCAAGATAAGTAATATGTCCTTTGTGAATAATATCAAAGCATCCATTTGTGAAGACAATCTTTTTGTTTTCCCTTTTCCATATAGAAACCTTTTTCTTAATTTCATTTAAAGAAAGAATTTTCTTTTCTATTTTTTCTTGCTCACTCATAAATTTCTTTTCCTTTTTTTTATTCTTATAAAACCTTGTTTTATTTTTTTCTCTTTTTTACGAGTCTTTTTTCAAAGAGTTTTGTCTTGATTTGGAAAAGTATATAAATCCAATTAAACCTAAGAGAAGTATTCCTATTTGAGAAGATGTCCAAAGCAGCCAACCTGAGGCATAACCTATTGGTTGCTCTATATTATAGAGCAAAAGAACTTGAGAAATAATTACAGGATATATCCCTATTCCTCCCGGAATAATCATAGGACCAACAGCTCCTAAGACGGTTGCTATTATTGCTATTTTAAAACTTAGAGTTGAGGTTTGAGTAATTGATAGGAAGATTACAAAGGTTCCTAAAATCCAAATAAACCAAATTAAAAGAGAATTAAATATGAAAAGATATGGTTTTTTTAGTTTTCCTATTGATTTTATTCCTTCTAAGAATCCATCAATAATTTCTTTTACCTTATTGTAGAATGGTATTTTTTTTAATCTTTCTCTAAAAATAAACAAAAGAAAAAAGAAAACAATAATTGCTATTGTTCCTATAATAAACAATATTTTTATTTTTTCAAAGTCAAATATGTTATTATAGTTGTCATATATGTAATCCTTAATATAGGAAAACTCCAAAGAAAGTGCTATTATTAGTATAAGTAGGAAACAAATTAAATCAACTGCTCTTTCTGTTATTATTGTACCTATTGATTTTTCTATTGGGATATTTTGTTTTTTTCTCATCAAACCACATTTAATAACTTCACCCAAACGAGGCAAAGCCAAGTTTGCTAAGTAGCCTGATTGAACAGCAAAAAAAGTTGAAATTAGTTTAGGTTTGTACCTCATAGGTTCTAATAGTTGCTTCCACCTTATTGCTCTTATAAGAGAAGAGAATATATTGAGTAGGATTGCAACTATAAACCAAAAGTAGTTTGCATTAGAAAAAGAATTAATAAGTTCTTCTATTTCTTTTGGGGTTAGTTTTTCAATAAACCACCAAATAAGACCAAGACCTATTAGTAGGAATACAATAAGTTGAATATATTTTTTCATCTATTGTTTTGAGGAAAGACTATGGTAGGAGTGTGCTTTTTTGCCTCCTCAAAAGACATTATTGCATAAGAAACAATAATAACTAAATCGCCCGGTTGCACCTTTCTTGCCGCAGCACCATTTATTCCTATCTCTTTTGAACCTCTTTCTCCTTTGATGACATAAGTGTCAAATCTTTCTCCATTATTTATATCAAAGATAAATACTCTTTCGTTTTCTATAATGTTTGCCCTATCCATAAGGTCTTCGTCAATTGTTATACTGCCTATGTAGTTGAGGTCTGCACGAGTTACTTTTACTCTATGGATTTTTGATTTTAATACCTCTATATTCATTTTCTTTAATATTGTTTTCTTTTAAAGGTTTAATGTTTTTTTAGTATTTTTTCTTTTTAGTAGAATACACTTGTTTTATCTTTGAACAAAATTGTTTTGTTGCTGCATGCTTTCTTGAATAATCTTACTAAATAGAGGAGTTGTTTTAACTTTGTTTTCAACATCCTTTAATTGAAGATTTACAGAATTTGAATATATAAACATTAAAAGTTCTCCTGCTCTTTGATATAATTCAGCGGAATTTGTATTAAAGAGTTTTTCTAATTGAGAAAGCACATCAACTAATTCTTTTTCTCCTTCTGTCTTATTGTTTTCTCTTACTAATGTAATGGCATTATTTACTCTATTTACCATATCATTGTATTGTTGTTGATATTCTTGTAGAACTAACAATTCTCCAAGAGGTGGAAAGTCTTGTAATTTTTTCTGCAAAGAAGGTATATCATAATCTTTCGCAAAGGAATAAATCATAGCCAAGAATTGAAGAGCATCATTTTTTGTACTCACAACACTATAAGCCTTATCTCCTTTGAATAGGTTATAATAATTTATATCGTCAATATATAATTGAGCTATATTATTTAGAATTTCTTCTCCCTTTTTCTTTTCTCCTGCTCTTATATATTGAATTGCAAAACGTATATCATATTTATCAAAATAAACCTTTGAAGAAGGGAAATTTTCAAGTGCCTTATCCAAAGTCTTTATTGCTTTATCTTTTTGGTTTTGGTCAATTAATTTTTCAGCCAAAAGCATATAGTTTTGACGCATGTGGCGAGCATTATTCATCGTTACTGCATCTTCTAAATAGGTCTTAGGATCGTTTATTCCTCCCCAAGAGAATTTATTTACAAATAAGTTGTATGTCTTATCTGTTATTATCTCTCCCCTTTGTTTTGTTGGAACAATCCTATAAACAACTCCTTCTTGTTGTATATATTCATTAATATTTGGAATAAGTTTTGTGAAATATGAAGGAGACATTGTGTATATTGGTCTTTCAAAACGATTAGTTGCTAAAATATCAAGTAGCATTAAATCATTTCTATATATCCTTTTCATTGAATTTTCAACAGGGACAGAAAAACGAAATACATTACTATCCTTTGTTGTTATCCTAAAATTATTATAAAGTATAACTTTTACACTATCTCCTGTTGTTGTAAATGTTGTAGTCCTATTATCATAAGTTAATTGTTTTAGGGCATCACTTAATTCTATCTCATTATTACTTATTGGACTCATCAGGCTTTCATCCATTCCTAATTGATAGTATTTCTTTGGAAGGGTAAAAGGGCAGGCTTCTGCATCATAAATCTTATTGTATAGTTGTTCAACATACCAATTCATTCCTGCAAGAGTAAAATTTAAAATCCTAACATCAGGACGCACTCCTTCTACTTCTTGAACATACCATAGAGGGAAGGTATCATTATCTCCAAATGTTATTAGTATAGCATCCTTTTCGCAACTTTCAAGATAGTTTCTTGCAAATTCTCTTGCTAAATACCTATTACTTCTATCGTGATCGTCCCATTCTTGAGATGCCATTAGGATAGGAACAGCAAAAAGACATATAGTTGTAACACCAATAGCCTTTATATTTTCTGGAATCTTTACCTTCTTTAACCAATCATAAAGAGCATAAACTCCCAAACCTATCCATATAGCAAAGGCATAGAAAGACCCTGCATAAGCATAGTCCCTTTCTCTTGGCTGAGTTGGATGTTGATTTAGATAAATAACAATTGCCAATCCTGTCATAAAGAAAAGAAGAAAAACAACAAAGCAATTGTTCTTATCTTTCTTAAATTGATAAATCAATCCTGCAATACCCAAAAGCAGAGGTAGGAAAAATAAGGTATTTCTTCCCTTATTGGTTGCAAGTTCAGAAGGTAAATTACTTTGAGGTCCTAATCTTATTTCATCTAAGAATTTTATTCCTGAAATCCAATTGCCGTTTAATACATCCTTTGTTCCGTTTGATTGTGGATCATAGTTGGAATAATTTAATCCAAAACTTTGAATATCGTTTTGTCTTCCTACAAAGTTCCACATAAAGTAACGCCAATACATGTGATTTACTTGATAACGGAAGAAGTATTTTAAGTTTTCTGCAAAGGTAGGCTTTCTATCTCCATCTATTCCTGCCCAATATTTATAGAATATTACATGTTTTGCCTCTTGTTGAGAATACATTCTTGGGAAAACAGTACAATGAGCATCATTATATATTGCATCTCCTCCCGATCTTACCTTTATATATTTTCCAGCATCTTTATCTTTTATGTATTTTGGAGTACCTTCTTTTTGTCTAATAGGTAGTCCTGCTGTATAATAATTTCCATAGAACAAAGGAGCAGAACCATATTGTTCCCTATTAAGATAGGTTAGTAGTCCAACGGCATCCTTAGGCTCATTTTCATTAATTGGAGTTCCTGCATTAGCACGGATAACCAAAACAAGGAAGGTTGAATAACCAATTAAAAGAAATAGAAATGAAAGTATTGCTGTATTTAATATTGGTTTTGCTTTCTTTTTTGAATATTGCAAGCCCCAAATTATTAATCCTATAATTATAGCAAAGAATATTATTGTACCACTATTGAAAGGTAGTCCTATTGAATTTATGAAAAAGACTTCAAATTTTCCAGCTAAGGAAACGATTTGTGGAACTATAAAATAGAGAATAAGTCCAACAATTAGTATGGAAAGTATCCCTGTCCAAATAAATCCTTTCTTTGTTGTCTTAGGATATTTTTTGAAATAAAATACATAAACCATAGCAGGGATAGCAAGAAGGTTTAGTAGATGGACTCCAATTGAGATACCAATTAGAAAAGCAATTAATATAATCCAACGTAAATTATGTTTATCCTCTGCTTGGCTTTCCCATTTTAAGATAACCCAAAAGACTAATGCAGTAAGAAAAGAACTCATTGCATAAACTTCTCCTTCTACGGCAGAATACCAAAATGTATCTGAAAAAGTATAAGCAAGTGCTCCGACTAAACCACTTCCTAATATTGCAATACCTTGTGATAGGCTCATCTCTTTTCCTTTTACAATTAGTTTTTTTGCAAACATTGTAATAGTCCAAAATAAAAATAATATGGTAAAGCCACTGCATATTGCACTCATAGCATTAATAGTGTATGCAACCTTAGTTACATCTCCGCCTGCAAACAAAGAAAATATCCTACCAAGGATTTGGAATGTTGGAGCCCCAGGAGGATGTCCTACTTCCAACTTATAGGTTGTTGCAATATATTCTCCACAATCCCACCAAGAGGCAGTAGGTTCTGCTGTCATTAAATAAACAACGCTGGCTATAATAAAGACAGACCAACCTAAAATATTATTGATTAAAGAGTATTTTTTCATACGCATATATTCATTAATGTGATTTTTTCTTTTACTTTTCTATTAATTTATATTGAAACTTAAAAAACAACTTTTTTTCTTCTTATAGGCATAGTCATACATCTTGCCCCTCCTCCTCCTCTTGGCAATTCTGCTGCATCTAAAACTACAACAAACTTTTCATAATTGTTCATATTCTCCTTATTTGAGCAAACATCCTTAGCATTTAGAACAGCAAAACCAGAATTTGACAAAGCCTCAATAGTTTTTTCATTCCTACTATACCCTATTATCTTTCCTTCTCCTAAACAAAAGAAGTTTGCACCTGAATGCCATTGTTCTCTTTCTTGATAAATTATATCTCTATTTCCACAAAATATAGGTTCAAGCTCAAAATTCAATGACTTCAATCCTTCAAAAAAGGTCTTTTTATTGTGAAAAGAAACCTTTCCATTGTCAATTTCTATATGGCAAACCTCTAAATTATCTTCGTTTTTCATTATAAGAGGATCATAAACCATACATTTATTCTTATCCAAAAAAGTAAAGACCATATCTAAATGAATAAAGGAATCAGGAAATGAAGGAAGCCTTTGAACTAAAATATTGAATTTATCTTTCTTTTTTGCATAATGATTAATCAAAAACTCCACTCCCTTATCATTACTCCTTACTCCCTTTCCTAAAAGCAATACATCTTCTCTTGCAATTAATACATCCCCTCCTTCTGTACTTGCATCATTTGAATAGGATGAAGGATTAATTGTTTTTGCTTTGAAATAGTATTTGAAAATATATTCCATAACTATACTTTCTCTTTTTCTAACAGGATACTTCATTTGATTTATTAAAACCTCATCAAATATTGTTGAAGAAGCATCACGAGTAAAGTATAGATTATATAAAGGAGTTAAAAGGTTTTCTTTCCCTTGAATAATGGCTTTTGCAATTTCTTTTTCAGAAAGCTCTAATAGTTGTTCTTCTACTACGCTTGTTTCCTTTATTTGATTATTTAATTTTTCTGCAATTAATATTTCTTTTATTAGCTCTTTTTTTACACCATAATCCTTTAATATTTCTTCTAACAAATCTTTTATTTGGTGTGTTTTTGTCCATTTTCTAAGAACTCCTTCAAATAATGAATATTCTTCTTGTGCTGTTTTGCAACTAAGAATGTCGCTATATAAGGATTCTTTTATTGTTTTAGGCGTCATCTTTTCTATTTCCGCCCCCGGAGTATGAAGAATCACCTCTTCTAAGTGACCAATCTCTGAGCTAATATCTACTTGCATAAAGTTAAGTATTCGTTAAACATAGTTCTCTTAAAAAGAAAAGAGAAAAAATTGTAAGCTGCAAAGGTAAAAATTTTATTTCATCTAAAAAAATTTAGTGAGGAATTGCCTCAATTAATTTTTTAGTATATGCCATTTTAGGATGTAGATAAACCTCATCAGCCTCTCCTTGCTCTAAAATCAAACCTTTTTGCATAACAATCATTCTATCGGACATATATTTTACAACAGAGAGGTTGTGAGAAATAAAAATACAAGAAAAATTAAACTCTTTTTTCAAATCATTTATAAGGTTTAACACCTGTGCTTGTACTGAAACATCCAAGGCAGATACGCTTTCATCGCAAATAATCAACTTTGGCTCTAATGCCAAAGCACGAGCTATCCCTATTCTTTGACGTTGCCCTCCCGAAAATTGATGAGGATAACGATTAAAATGAGAAGACTCTAAGCCAACTTTCTCTAATAGAGAAATTGCTTTTTCCTTTCTTTCCTTATAATTATTATAAAGATTATGCACAATCATAGGTTCCATTATTGCTTCCCCTATCTTTAATCTTGGATTTAAAGAAGAAAATGGGTCTTGAAAAATAATTTGTATGTCTTTCCTTATCTTTCTTAGAGGTTTTTTATTAAGATTATTCAATAACACGCCTTCAAATTCAACACTTCCACTTGTACTTAAAATCAATTGCAGTATTGCTCTTCCAACTGTTGTTTTTCCACATCCACTTTCTCCAACCAAGCCAAGAGTTTCCCCTTTAAAAAGATCAAAACTCACATCATTGACAGCTATAACATCTTTTTTAATCTTACCTAATATTGTTTTACTAATAATATATTGAACTTTTAATCCCCTTACCTTTAATATAGGAGATAAAGAATACATTTTTTCGTGCATCTCTTTCCTTTGTTCAGAGGAAATAAGTTTTGGATTAGTGTTTTTGTTTTCTAAGAAATCAGAAACAGTAATTAGTCTTTCTGGTCTATTATCCATTGGCGGAAGGGATGCAATTAAACCTTTTGTGTAGGGATTCTTTGGAGAGAAAAATACATCTTCTGTTTTTCCTTGTTCAACAATTTCTCCCTTATACAAAACAATAACTCTTTGGGCAATTTGTTTAATTACTCCCAAATCGTGAGTAATAAACAATATTCCCATATTATACTTTGCTTGTAGTGTCTTTAATAATTCCAATATTGTTTTTTGAACAGTTACATCCAATGCCGTTGTTGGCTCATCGGCTATAAGCAGTGATGGATTGCAACTTAACGCCATTGCAATAATTACTCTTTGTTTTTGTCCCCCTGATAGAGAATGTGGATAACTATTATATATACGCTCAACATCTGGAAGAAGAACTTCTTTGAAAAGAGTTAAGACTTTTTGTTTTGCTTCTTTCTTAGAAATATTCTTATTGTGTAAAAGTATGGTTTCAAGAACTTGTTTCCCGCATTTTTGAATAGGATTCAAAGCACTCATTGGTTCTTGAAATATCATAGAAATCCTATTCCCTCTTATTTTTTGATACTTCTTTTCATTTAAGTCAATCAGATTATAGGTCTTATCTTCCTTTTGGTCATAAAAAGATATGTTCCCTGAATTAATTTTTGAATATTTTTCAGGCAAAAGTCCCATAATGGAAAGAGAAGTTACGCTTTTACCAGAGCCGCTTTCTCCAACCAAACCTACAATTTCCCCCTTTCTAACTTCAAAATCTACACCATGGACAACCTCTGACCAAGTTTTATCTCTTAAAAAGGAAACTTTTAGATTGCTTATTTCAATAATTTTTTCAAAAGACATATCAAAAAAAGATTAGAAGATGCAAAGATAATTGTTTTTTTACTATTTCTTAACTCAATTTTCAAAGCATATTAAACTAAATCTATAAAGAATTTTCAAAAAATTTCCAGAAAATCCCTCTTGAAAAACCCGTAAAAAAGCAAGAAAAACATAAGAAAAAACGCTCCCTTTTAGCAAAAAACATCAAAAAATACAGCGTTTTTATCTTTTTTCAGCATTTTTAAACTTCATTTCCTTGCCATATTCACGCCCAATGGTAAGCAAGGAGAAAAAGAACGCAAAATTTAGGCATCATAACTTGCTGATAATGGTTTCAAGCATTCTATCAATGAGAGGATTATATCCTTCAAAAATTGAAAAATTTTCTTTCCTATTTTGAATAATTGGATGTAAATTAGAGAATTAAAAAAGTAATAAATCAAATTTAAAGGCATATTAAAGCAAGCAAAAAAGAAAAGTAAGCATTAATAGAGCTTTTACAAAAAAAGAAGCTCAATAAATTTTTATCTATTGAGCTTCTATAAGTGTTATTAAATAAGAAATTACATTTCTTTTAATAATAAATTCTTGTTATTTTATCTAAACATATATTCTACGCCAACTGAAAGACAAAGCGGAAACGATTGTTGCACATTTACAGTTTTATTTGTTTGATGCATTGTGTTGTTTAATTGCTCTCTTTCTACTACTATAGATTTATAAAAAGGAATATCAATAAAAGGAGAAATATTTACCTTTAAATTATTAGATGCTATAATAGAAAATTCAAACCCTATGGGTATTGATAAAACAGCATCTGTTTGTTTTCCTCTTTTTAGTTTATAATCTATATTCATATTTTCATCTTTTGATGTGCCATATATGAAATTATTTATATTTAATCCACTAAAACAACTTAACCATATTTTATTGTTTTTATAGAAATTAAAATGTAAATTAATTGGAATATTAATGTTATAAATAGAATATCTATTCTGTCTATCATAATAACTAGTAAATGACCATATTCTCTTTATAGATGAAGATTTATAATATTTAGCGTAAAAATAAGAAAGACCTATACTTAATTTGAATCTATTAATTGTAAATGCAGGCGAAAGAGTTATTGCATAATTTAAAGAATAATCCAAATCTCTTCCAGCAACATTTCCTTTCCAAGCTAAATTCCCTTCCAAAGAAAAGAATTTTTCTTTTTGTGCAAAGGATGATGTAAAATAACATCCTATTAATATTAAAAGTAAAAAGATTTTTTTCATAATAATCATCTTAATATTAGTAATTATAATTTTTTCTTAAACATATATTCTACTCCCAAAGAAATACCAAAAGAAAGATAGCCCATTGGACTCCATTTGGTGGTATTTATTGCATTTGTTTTGGGTGGTTCGGTTTGTGTTTTTATTACTTCATATTCATTAAAAAAGTTAAGATGTGCAAATGGTGCAATATTTAGTTTAAGATTTTCGTATGCCAATATAGAAAATTCTATCCCAAATCTATAAGATGATACACTCCAAGTATTTTTTTCTCCTTCTATTTTATAAGAAAAATCACGTGAATAATAATATTGTTCAGCATAAAGAAATTTAGATATATTTGTTCCAATAAAACAATTAAGCCATAAGTTTTTGTTGCTATAAAGATTATAGTTTAAAATAATTGGAATATTTATATTATGAAGAAAATATCTATCTGAAAGAGGAGACGCATAACGACTCCCTTGTGCATAATCATAGTATCTATAAAAAGAATACATTATTCCAATATTAAATTTAAATCTATTAATGGTAAATGCAGAAATAAAAGCCGTTTCATAACTAATGCCACCTCTGGTTCTATGAATAACTTTTTGAACATTGGCATTTGCTTCCAAAGAGAAGAATTTTTCATTTTGAGCAAAAGAAAAATTATAAAAACAACTTGAAAATATTATTATTAAAAATAGCTTTTTCATAATTTATTATTTTTTTGCTGTTAAAATATTATTAAACATATATTCTACACCCAAAGAAATTCCAAAGGAAATATCTGATGTGCTTTTTAGAGAAATATCTTGTAAATTTTCTAAATGTCCATATACGTTATAATTCAAAAAAGGTGAAAGATTTACTATTACATTATTGAATGTTAGTAATGAAACTTCAAAACCAAAACGCAAATAAATAGCAATAGGTGGTTCAGATGAACTTTTTTCTATTTCATACATATTACCTCCTGAATATAAACTATGTTTTTTTGCAGAAGTTAGAGAATTAATAACTGCTTCACCAAAACAATTCAGCCAAAGATTGCTATTATTTCTATAGAAATTAAAATTTATATTAATTGGAATATTTATATAATTTAATGAATATCCATATATATCTTTAGCAGTAAAAAATTTATTTAAGATAGTATTTGCATAAGAAATGCCTAATCCAAATTTCCATCTATCAAGAGTAAATGCTGGAATAATAGAAAATTCATAATTTGTATTAGACATAATATCTTTTTCATAAGAAAAGAAATATTTTGCATTTACATTTGCCTCCAAAGAAAAGAATTTTTCTTTTTGAGCAAAGGAAGTTACAAAACAACATCCAATTAATATTAAAAGTAAAAAGATTTTTTTCATGATTAAAAAGTATTATTATTAAAAAATATTATATGCAGTTTTTTGTTTTCAATTTTTATTACAGCGGCAAAGATATGTAAATAATAAACACAAAAAATCAATTTAACCTTTTTTAACATTTGAGTTAAAATGTGTTAAATGATGAAAAAAATGTTAATTTTTTTTTAATTTTGATAAAGTATTTATTCTATTGATTGCTTTTTATTAAATAAAGAATCATTTAACATTAAAGTAAATTTCTTTGCTCCAACATCAGAAAGATGATCAGAATCATAAAAATCATC
>JAISIA010000075.1 GCA_031262295.1 Bacteroidales bacterium
TACCAATAAAAAACCCCTTCATCCAATAGAGATTCTCTATAATGCAAGAGAAGAAAAATTGGTTGTATAAAAATGTATTTTCAAAAAATTTTTAACATTTTTTGCTTCAAATGTTAAATGCCGAAACTCTCAATTTTAAAAACGCCATTTGCATTTGTCAAAATAATTTTATATCTTTGCCGAAACAAAGTTTCTTTTAAGGGCAATAAAGTCTTAATTCTCCCAATACTTATTTTTATTTTTGACAACAAGATAATTTACTTATTATTAGTTTATTATCTTTGAATAAATCTTCGTTTTAGAAAATTATTTCTTCGTTTTAGCAAAATAAAACAGCGTTTTATTTAATTATTTCTTCGTTTTTTTCTGGAAAAATAAGGATTTTGTTTTTTAAATTAAATTTTTGAAAAATTATATTAAAATTTGCTTGGAGTATATTGAGGATTAGTGAATTAAAAAATTGCCAAAATTTTAACAAATTTTGGAGTTGAGAAAGTTGAAAAAATGTTAAAATGTTAAAAATTCGTGAAATTTTGTGTTTTTTACAAGGCTTAAATGTTAAAATTTGGGGTTTTTGCGGTGAAAAAATGTTAATTTTTTTTGAAAAGATAAGATTTAAGTCTTTTTTCTTATATATTTTTTGTAAATTTTTGTACAATTTTCCACTGGGAGAAGAACTCTTTTGCTATTATTCTAATGAAGGTGTAAGCGGGAATAGCTAAAATCATACCTATAACGCCTCCAACTTGACCTGCCATAATAATAACTAAGAATATTTCCAAAGGGTGAGCCTTTACACTTTTTGAATAAATTATGGGTTGTAGTATAAAATCATCCAAAAGTTTTACTCCACCAAATACACATAAAAACTTAATGATTATAGGTAAAATATCCATAGAAGGGTCTATGGATAAAAAACTTGTTATACAAATTATCAATCCCATAGCTCCTCCTATTATAACTCCTATGTATGGAATTATAACCATAACTCCTCCAATAAAGGCAATAAGAAGAGCATTTTTAAATCCAACTATGGAGAATCCTATTGTTAGAAGGGCAATCATAGCAAGAATTTCTATAAATATGCCAATAAAGTATCGGGATATTAGTCTTCGGGTATTACATATTATATGTTCTAACTTCTTTAAATGTCTATCGGGTGTTATTCCCATAACGAAATTATAGAGTAGGTACGAGTCTTTTAATAAGAAAAATGTTATAAATATGATTATAAATAAGCCCATAACTATATTTGTTCCAAAACTTATAATCATAGATGCCAAATCATTTATTTGAAACATTTGAAACATTGATAATATTTTATTTGATATTAATGTTTCCAAATGTGTTTGCGGAGCTAAAAGTTGATATTCATATAGGAAATTTTCAAAGTTTTTAATTGGCTCTTGATAATAGTCTGCTATTTGATATATGTCTATGTTTGCAAAATTGGTAGCCTGAGAAACAATAAGCGGAATTAGAAGATAGAATAGGAAGAATATTATTGCAATTAGTATTACAAGGGTTATTGAAGAGGAAAGAGTGTTGCCAAAATGTATTTTTTTATAATGTATCTTTGAAAGCAAATTCATTATTGGTCTTCCAACAAAGGAAAGAACTATTGAAAAGGCTAAGCAAATTACCAAGAAACGAAAATACCATAATCCGTAAATTGCAAGAGATATTATTATAATTGATATTATCCATCGTGCAAGAGGTGGAATCCTATACTTGTTTTTGTTCATATTATACTTATTTTTTATTGTTTTTTTATTTGTTTAATTAAAGGTTATCCTCCTTTTTCCACTCTGCATAAGAGGAGGCAGTTTCATAAAGTTTTAAAGCAACAAGCTCAATTTTTGAAGGCAATTTATTCTTTAATTTTTCCACAAAATCTTTTATAAGATTTTCACAAGTGGGTTGAAAAGGGGTTATGACCAATTTTGTATTTTCATCTTTTAAAGAAGGCAAAAACTCGGAGTTTCTATATAGAATAAGGCTATGATCTAAGGGGAGGACTATATTATCATTTACCACTTGTTTCAATTCTCCAAAATCCATAACCATTCCATTCTTATTATCATTCTCATCGTTTATTGCTTCTCCCAAAATTGTTACATATAGCTTGTAACTATGTCCATGAATATTCCTACATAGACCTTCATAATTTTGTAGTGCGTGTGAGGCTTCAAAACTAAATTGTTTGGTTAATCTTATCTTCATTTTAATTTGTTTTATTTAAATTAATGTATGCTGCAAAAATGTCTTTAACCCTATACCAAAAAGAATGGCTCCTCCAAGCATTAAAGCAATTTTTGGTTTAAAGAAATATGTCCTTTGTCCCATAAAGACTCCAACTAAGGAAAGGATAAAGGTGGAAAGAAATATTATAATAACGGTTATGATTTGTTCATTTAGGCTATATTCCAAAGAAAATCCTATTCCTGCAATAAAGGAATCTATGCTTGTTGCTAAGGAAAGCATTAAGAGTATTGAGGGTTTAGTAAAATCATATATGTTTTTCTTAATATCATATTTTAATCCTTCCAAAAACATCTTTATTCCTATTATTGCCAAAAGTCCAAATGCTATCCAATGATCTAATGTTGATATATATTCTTTTGTAAAATTTCCAAGCATTGCTCCAATTAAGGGTAGTAATCCTTGAAAAAAGGCAAAACTTATCGCTAAAATAAAGGCTCTTTTCCTTGTCATTGTCTTTTGCAAACCGCAAGTTATTGAAACAGCAAAGCTATCTATTGAAAGGGCAAGCCCTAAAAGAATTGAAGAAAAAAGAAATGTTATCATTATATTAGTATTTTTATTAATAATTTTATTATATTTAGTAATTTTATTTTTGCAATAAAAGTTTTTGCGTTATTAAAATAAAGTCATCCAAAGATAATTCCTCTGGTCTTTTTCTTAGAGTTTCTTCATCAATTAAAGTAAGGTCTTTTTGCAATGGCTTTAAACTTTGACGTAACATTTTCCTACGTTGATTAAAGGCAGTCTTTACAACTCTAATAAAAAAATCCTCATCACAAGGAAGGCTATTTACATTATTACGTCTTAGTTTTATTACAGCAGATGTAACTTTTGGAGGAGGAAAAAACTTTTCTTTTTCAACTTCAAATAGGTATTCTATATCATAGAACGCCGAAAGCAAAACACTAAGTATTCCATAATTTTTTTCCCCTCCCTTAGATGCAATTCTCTTTGCAACTTCTTTTTGAAACATTCCAACAACCTGCTTAATTGTATCCCTATTATTAAAAACCTTAAAGAGTATTTGATTGGATATATTGTAGGGGAAATTTCCTATTATTGTATATGGAGAGGGAAAAATATTTAAGTTCATCTTCAAAAAATCTTCATTAAGAATATTTTTTTCAAGCATTGGATAGTTTTCTTTTAGATAGGTGACACTTTCCTTATCTATTTCTACAAGTTTTAACTCTTTTATGTTTTGTTTTTCCAAGAGATATTTTGTCAAAACGCCCATTCCCGGACCAATTTCCAAACAATAGGTTTCCTCTAAGGAAATACTATCCGTTATTTGTTTTGCTATATTTTCATCCTTTAAGAAATGCTGTCCGAGATATTTTTTTGCCCGAACAGCATTTTCAAACATCCTTGCCATAAAGTTGTGCTTTTAAAGGCTAATGTTGTATATTAAAAATTCACTATGTAAGGAAGTCTTGCTTGAATACCTTGCATATCTGAAAGATTTTTTAATTCTAAAAACAAGGAATAAGGTTTGCCTAATTCTTTTGTAAATAATTTCATTTGAGCCTCTCCTTGTACCGACTCAAATATTTGTTCTGTCAAAGTTTTTGCCTTAGGCATTTGAATTAATCCATAAGAGGAAGTTTTAGCTTGTTTTGCTGCAACTTCAATTGCTTTATACAAGCCTCCAAATTCATCAACCAATCCTAAGAACTTAGCATCTTCACCCGACCAAACTCTTCCTCTTGCAATGCTATCAACGAAATTAACATTTAAGTTCCTTCCTGTGGCAACACGAGTGATGAAATTCTGATAGAAGGCATCAACATTTGCTTGCATAGCTCTTTTTGTATCTTCCGACATTGGCGAAAAAGGAGAAAGAAATATTGAATTCTTATTTGTTTGTATTGTATCGTAGCTTATGCCTAAGTGATTCTTTAATGCCTTTCCAAAGTTTGGAATAACACCAAAAACACCTATTGAACCTGTTATTGTTGTTTTGTTTGCTATAATCTTTGTTGCTGCTGAGGAAATTTCATATCCAGCCGATGCAGCAACATCTCCCATAGACACAATAACGGGTTTTACCTTCTTTGCTTTTATTACTTCATTTGTCATTTCCTCTGAGGCAATGGCATCGCCTCCACCAGAATTTACTCTTAAAACAATAGCCTTTACTCTTGTGTTTTTAACTGCCTTTTGTAATTGTTTAACAATTGTCCTGCTTCCTATTGATAATTCACTTCCTTTTCCTTGCAAAACATCTCCATAAGCGTATATGATTGCAATATTTTCTTTGGCGTCCTCCTTAATTAAATTTGGAAGTGACTCCCTATATTTTTTATATGTTACCCAATTTACGTTTTTCAGTTTAAGGTCTTGCTTAATCTTATCCTCCAAATCGGAACGGAACATTAGATTATCCACATATTTTTTCTCCAAAGCATCCTTTGGCATAAATGTTTCAAGCCTTGAAACGCTATTATTGAAAGAGTCAATGCTTGAAAACTTTCTTGAATCAACAATATTCTTAGCAACATTATCCCATATTGAGGTCAAATATTCTTTTACCTGCCTACGGTTTGCACTACTCATCTTATCATTTATAAACATTTCTCCTGCACTCTTATATTCATTATTAAGAGGTCTTATAAGATGAACATCTATATCAAACTTTTTTAGCATATCTTTTAGGAATACAACCTGCCCTCCTATACCTGTAAGTTGTAAATGCCCTGCGGGATTTAGTAGAACTTCATCAGCTGCACTTGCTAAGTAGTATGCCTTTTGTTCATACGTGTCACTAAAAGCATAAATCTTTTTCTTGGATTGTTTAAAGTTTATTAATGCCTCTCTTAACTCATCAACAGTTGCCCAACCATTTGTTTGCAGAATTGATAAGTCCAACATTATTGCCTTTATCTTTGGATCGTCCTTTGCATTATTTATTGTTGCAATAAATTCTGTTAATCCAATAGAAGAAGAAGCATCTATTGAAGAGGAGGAAGAAGAAATTAGTGCAGAAAGATCATTAACTTCTCTATCATAAATAGGTTTATCCAACTTTATAACCAAAACAGAATTGTCCCCTATTGTTGGAACACTCTTAGAAGAGGAAGATAGCATTGAAGAAACTATTCCAAAGAGAATAAAAATAATTAATATTGTTGAAATAAATACTCCTAAGCAGGAGGCAAATGTAAATTTAAAAAATTGTTTCATATTATTATGTTTTTATTGTTTATCCTTTCTATTCTTAAAAATTAAGATTATCTAATATTTCATCTTCAACTAAATTTGGCATAGTAACTTTTAGAGAAGGCTCCTCCTGCATTGCTCTTTCTATAGCAAAGATTGCACCTTGATTTCTTGCCCATGAACGACGAGAAATTCCATTATTGACATCCCAAAATAGCATATTCTTTATCCTCTTATCAACGATTTCAGAGCCGTCAATCACCATTCCAAAGCCTCCATTTATTACTTCTCCCCAACCAACTCCTCCTCCATTGTGTAATGAAACCCAAGTTGCACCTCTGAAACTATCACCAATGCAATTCTGAACCGCCATATCAGCAGTGAAAGAAGAGCCATCGTATATGTTGGATGTTTCTCTAAAAGGAGAATCTGTTCCAGAAACATCATGGTGATCCCGACCTAAGACAACGGGTGCAGAGATTCTTCCCTCTCTAATTGCCTTATTGAAGGCAAGAGCTATCTTTGTCCTACCTTGACAATCGGCATATAGGATTCTGGCTTGCGAACCTACAACCAAATTATTTGCTTTTGCTCCCCTTATCCATTGAATATTGTCCCTCATTTGCTGCTGAATCTCCTTTGGAGATGTCTTTGCAATTTCTTCTAATACTTCCATAGCAATACTATCTGTTACATCCAAGTCCTCAGAAGAAGAAGAACAACAAACCCAACGAAAAGGTCCAAAGCCATAATCAAAACACATAGGTCCCATTATATCTTGTACGTAGGATGGATACCTAAAAGAGCCATCTTCTTTTAGGACATTGGCTCCTGCCCTTGAACTTTCTAATAGGAAAGCATTACCATAATCAAAGAAATACATTCCTTTTTCAGCCAAAGTGTTTATTGCATCAACCTGCCTTTTTAAACTCTCTTTAACCTTTTTTTGAAATTCTTCTGGATTATTAGCCATCATATCATTGGACTCTTCAAAAGTTAATCCACAAGGATAGTATCCTCCTGCCCAAGGGTTGTGCAAAGAGGTTTGATCTGAACCTAAATCAACTTGAATATTGTTTTTGGCTGCATATTCCCAAAGATCCACAACATTGCCTTGATAAGCAAAAGAAACAACTTCTTTATTTTCTCTTGCAAAGGCAACTCTTTTGAAAAGCTCATCTAAATTGGAATAAACCTCATCAACCCATTTTTGAGTATAACGAGTATTTGTTGCCTTAGGATTAATTTCTGCTGTTATGGAAACGCAACCTGCTATGTTTGCAGCCTTAGGTTGAGCACCGCTCATCCCACCTAAGCCAGCTGTTATAAAGAGTTTTCCTCCCAAATTCTCACTTCCTATTTTTCTACCAGCGTTTAATACAGTTATTGTTGTGCCATGGACAATCCCTTGTGGTCCTATATACATGTAGGATCCAGCTGTCATCTGTCCGTATTGAGAAACGCCCAAAGCATTGAATCTTTCCCAATCATCCGGTTTAGAATAATTAGGGATAACCATTCCATTTGTTACAACAACTCTTGGAGCATCCTTATGAGAAGGAAATAATCCCATAGGGTGTCCTGAATACATAACAAGGGTTTGCTCATCTGTCATCGTAGCAAGATATTTCATCGTTAGCCTATATTGAGCCCAGTTCATAAAAACTGCACCATTTCCTCCGTAGGTTATCAATTCGTGTGGATGCTGTGCAACTCTGTTATCAAGATTATTTTGAATCATAAGCATAATTGCAGCAGCCTGTTTTGACTTATAGGGATACTCTTCAATATTTCTTGCATACATTGGATAGTTGGGACGAAAACGATACATATATATTCGTCCGTAGGTTTCCAATTCTAAAAGAAATTCCTCAGAAAGCTCCTTGTGAAACTTGGGATCAAAATATCTTAAAGCATTTCTTATTGCTAATTTCTTTTCTTTTTTAGAAAGGATATCTTTTCTTTTAGGTGCGTGATTAACACTTTGGTCATACTCTTTTTTCTGAGGAAGTTCTTGTGGTATTCCTTCCAATATTGCTTGTTTAAAGTCCATAATAAAACGTATTGTATCGAAATTTTTAAATTAAAGTGGCAAAGTTACACATTAAAAAAATAATAAATTGCTGTTTTTTGATAAAGTTGTATCTTTGAGGCTTAAAATAATGATAGAATATGAAACCAAGAGTAAGTATTATTATGGGTAGTACAAGCGACTATTCAGTAATGGAAGCAGCTGCAAAGTTCTTAGACGATATGGAAATACCATTTGAAATTAATGCTCTTTCGGCTCATCGCACCCCAAATGAAGTTGAAAATTTTGCCATTAAGGCTCAAGAAAGAGGAATAGAAGTTATAATTGCAGCAGCAGGAATGGCGGCTCATCTACCTGGTGTAATTGCTGCCTTTACTCCTCTACCTGTTATTGGCGTTCCAATAAAATCGTCCTTAGAAGGCGTTGATGCCCTCCTTGCTATTGCACAAATGCCTCCCGGAATCCCCGTTGCAACCGTTGCAATTAATGGAGCCTTAAACGCAGCCATACTTTCAATGCAAATAATGGCAACAAAGGATGAAAGACTCAAAGAAAAGATGCAAGAATATAAAAAAGACCTTAAAGGAAAAATAGTAAAAGCAAACGAGGATTTAAAGAAAGTTGTTTTCAAATATAAGGTATAGAGGGTATCTTACAAGAAATAAAGAAAAAATAACCTAATTTCAAATTAATGATTATAGTTGGAATAACCGGCACATTAGGCTCTGGAAAGGGAACTATTGTGGATTTTCTAAAAGAAAAAGGCTTTTCGCATTTCTCAGCTCGGGATTTTATTGTCAAAACAATAGAGAAAGAAAATCTAATTGTTGATAGGGATTCTATGACCCTTATTGCAAATAGGCTAAGAGAGGAAAACTCCCCCTCCTATATTATAGAGCAATTATATAATGAGGCTTTAAAAGGAAAAAACAATAGCATAATTGAAAGCATACGCAATCCCAAAGAGGTAAATTTCCTTAAAGAAAAAGATAATTTTATCCTAATTGGTGTTGATGCAGATATTCACAAGCGATATGAAAGAATACTTAAAAGAAAATCTCAAACCGATAGTGTAAGTTTTGAAACCTTTAAACAAAACGAAGAAAGGGAGATGCACTCCAATGATATAAATGCTCAAAATATTGCTTTTTGCATGCAAAAGGCAGATATTTTAATTGATAATAGCGGAACAATTGACCAATTAAAAGAAAAGGTTGATATTTTATGGAAGAATATAATTCAGAAAAAATAGAACAAAAACATAAAAGACCCTCTTGGGATGAATATTTTATGTCTTTGGCAGATAGTGTTGCTAAAAGAGCTACCTGCGATAGGGGTAGGAGCGGATGCGTTATTGTAAAGGATAAGCAAATTCTTGTAACGGGCTATGTGGGTTCTCCAATTGGACTTGCCCATTGCGATGAGGTGGGACACCTATTAAAGGAAACCATACACGAAGATGGAACAATAACCAAGCATTGCGTAAGAACAGTCCATGCAGAACAAAATGCAATATGTCAAGCTGCTAAAAGAGGAATAGCTCTTGAAGGAGCCACTCTCTATTGTCGCATGACCCCATGCAGGACTTGTGCTATGATGATAATAAATTGCGGAATTAAAAGAGTGGTTTGCCAAAAGAAATACCATCAAGGTGAAGAATCAGAAAAGATGTTTAAGGATGCAAAAATTGAAATCATTTTTTTTGAGGATTCTATCCTAAAATACGATAATCAATAATCTTTTTTTAAAAATCTATAAATATTAAATAGAAAATTGTGTCAAAATTTCCTATTTAGGAAACATTAAATTTTAACTAAAATTTAACCCAATTATTGATTTTTTGCCTAAATTATAACATTTTTTAACATTTGAATAGGGAAATGGAATTTCCAAATTTTAATTTTTTTTAAAATTATTAATTTGGTAATTATCAATATGTTTTGCTGGATTTTTAATATAATTTTCCTTATTTTTAATTAGAAAAATCTTATCCTTATTTTTCCATAAAAAAACGAAGAAATATTTAAATAAAACAGCGTTTTATTTAAATAAAACGAAGAAATAATTTTCTAAAACGAGGTTTTATTTTACTAAAACGAAGATTTAGTTAGAGATAATAAACTAATAATTAATTTATTATATTGTCACAAAAAAGTAAATATATGTTTTGGGGGATTTTTTCTATTCTTGCCTTAAAAAAGACTTTCTTTGGCAAAGTTACAATAAATATTTGACATTATAAAGTGGCAAAATTCATTTTTCCCTATTGGATTAAGGGTAAATGTTATTAAAACTTTCAAAATGTTAATAAAGTTTATTATTCATTATTTTTGGTTTAATTTTTTTTATTTTGAAGTTTTTTTTAAACTATATTCTTTTTTTCTTGTTATAAGGCTGTGTTTTTATATATTTGCACTTAGTTTTAGGAAAGGATGATTAATAGAAAATTGGAAGAAAAGTTGGGTTTTGAGAACATTCGTCAAGCAATTAAGGCGAATTGTTTATCTATTAGTGGAAGGAAAATGGTTGATTCCATTGAGTTTTCTTCTAATTTTAAAACCATAAACCAGAATCTGTCCCTTACAGAGGAGTTTAGGGAAATATTAGTTACTAATAAGGATTTCCCCTCTTCAAATTACTTTGATTTAAGTGATGAATTAAATCGTTTAAGATTAGAAGGAACCTTTATTTCTCAAATAAAACTTTTTGAATTAAAAACATCCCTTATAACAATTAGGGATTGTCTTCATTTTTTTTCTCATTCCCAGCAGGAAGAATATCCATTTTTGAAAACCCTATTAGAAAATGTTTATGTGGATAAGCAATTGATAATTTCTTCTTCAAAAATCATTGATGAAAAAGGAGAGATTAATGATAATGCTTCTACAAATCTTGCCATATTACGCTCAACTAAAAAAAAGAAAATCATTGAACAGGATAAGAAAATTCAAAAATTGCTTTCTCAAGCAAAGAAAGATGGTTTTTCTTCTGAGGATGCAGAGGTGACAATTCGCAATGGGAGGATGGTTATCCCTGTTTTTGCAGCAAATAAGAGAAGAATTTCTGGACTAATTCAAGATGAGTCAGCCTCAGGTCAAACATCCTATATTGAGCCTTCGGAGATTGTGGAAATAAATAATGCTGTTAGGGAGTTGGAATTGGAGGAGCAAAGGGAGATTATTAGGATTTTGACTGAATTTACTGGTATTTTGCGTTGTGAGATTGATACCTTGTTAAATGCTTATCTCTTTTTAGCAAATATAGACTTCATTCAATCTAAGGCAAAGTATGCTCTACAAATCAGAGCTGCAAAGCCAATATTTAATGATGAGACTATAATTGAGTGGTTTGATGCAAGGCATCCCCTTTTGGAGAAAACCTTAGCGGAGAATCAAAAGAAAATAGTTCCTTTGAAGGTAACACTTAGTGAAAAGGAAAGAATCCTTGTAATTTCTGGACCAAATGCAGGAGGGAAATCAGTTTGTCTTAAAACAATTGGACTATTGCAATACATGATTCAATGTGGGATATTAATTCCTTTAAGACCAACCTCAACAGTTGGAGTATTTAACTCAATTTATATAGATATTGGGGATGAGCAATCCTTAGAAAATGACCTTAGTACCTATTCTTCCCATCTTTTAAATATGAATATGCTTTGCAAAAAGGCTAATGAAAAGACACTTTTTCTTATTGATGAATGCGGAACAGGAACAGATCCACTAATTGGAGGAGCAATTGCTGAGGCAGTTTTAGAATATTTGAATGAAAAACTCTCCTTTGGAGTTGTTACAACCCACTATTCCAACCTAAAACTCTTAGCAGACAAACACGAAAACATTGTTAATGGGGCAATGCTTTTTGATCAGAGAAACCTAAAACCACTATATACCCTTGCAATTGGACAACCGGGGTCTTCCTTTGCTTTTGAGATTGCAAAAACTATTGGTTTGCCACAAAGCATTATTGATAGTGCAGTAGAAAAGGCAGGAGTTTCTCATATTGATTTTGAAGAACAATTACAAAAACTTCAAGAGGATAAACGTCTTTTAAAGAAAAAACAAGAGCAATTGAAAATTGAGGATGACCTTTTAGCAGAGGTGTTGGAGAAATACAATAGATTGAAGGATAAATTGGAGGAAGACAAAACAAATATTGTAAAAGAGGCAAAACAAAAGGCAAAAGAGATAATAGAAAATGCAAATCAAGTTGTTGAGAATACTATATTCAACATAAAAAAAGCAAATGCCGATAAGGAGAAAACAAAACAAATAAGAGAGGAATTAAATTTTAAGGCGGAAGAAATCAAGAAGGATTTGCAGAAAATGGATTCTTCTCAAACAAAGAAAGCAAAAGAAAAACCTATAACTAATAATAATTATGAAAACTTAGGAGTTAAGTTGGATAATTCTCCTTTGGCAATTGGGGATATTGTAAAGCTGCCTTATGAAAACACTTTTTGTCAAATTATTTCAATAAAGAGAAATAAAATAGAGGTAATTAGCGATAGCATTAAGATGATTATTGACAAACAAAAAGTGGTTAAGGTTGATAAAAAAGCCTTCCTAAAAATGGAAAGTCAAAGGGGGAATAAGCTAAGAGAAAGACCCTCCTTGTCAATTATTGACGAGATTAATGAAAAACGCAAATTCTTTTCTTCAAAATTAGATTTAAGAGGGGAAAGAGCGGAGGATGTTGAGGATAAAGTGGGAAAATTTATTGACCAAGCACGTTTATTAGGAGAAAGAGAGTTATCTTTGCTGCACGGAAAAGGCAATGGAATTTTAAAAACCATAATTAGGGAATACTTAAAGAATAATCCCGAGGTTAAGAGTTTTCGTCCTGCTAATGTAGAATTTGGAGGAGAGGGCATAACTCTTGTATCCTTGTATTGAAAAAGAAGAAAAATAATAAGAAAACAAATAAACAAATTAAGTTTTTTTGTGTTTAATATAAAGAAAAAAATAAAGTCGTACCTTAAAACAAAATAATATGAAACAAGAATCATTAGTATTTAAACCGATATTTACAGCAATACTGCTATTTGCTTTTGTCGCACTCTTGCCTCTAACTTCCTTTTGCCAACCAACAGGACAAAATTTTGGCTTTTTAAGACTTGGCTATCCTTCTTATTCTGAATGGAAAGGATATGCTGCATTGAATAATTCAAGTTATACAACTCCAAGTTTTTCTCCTTGTACTGACTGTGGTTCTTCTACTCTTGCAGATCCTAATAACCCTTCCTCTCCTTGGAGAGTAAATAACGATCCTGGTGCAATTTATAATACAGGCGGAAGCCTCCATTGTTTTGTTCTAAATAGCAATACATCTGACACGGATCCTATAGTAGGTACTAATAATGGTGGATTACTAAAAATCCCTCCTGGATATACCGTTTCCACAACAATTAATGCTTATAATGCAACAAATGAAAATTCAAATAAATTATCATACGACCTTTTATTAAATGATACAAATTGTCTTGTAACTTTTAATTATGCAATGGTTCTTCAATCTCCCGGTCATACAGGTTATAATAATCCTTTTTTTCAAATAGAAGTATTTGAATTATCTTCATCAGGAGTTAAGGGTGATAGAGTAGTTCCTTGTGCCTTTTTTGAAGTAATAGGGCAAGAGCCTGCTCCTTCGGGATGGTATCAGATAGGTACAGGATATAGTGCTATTGTTTGGCAACCTTGGAGACAAGTTTCTATGAACTTAGAAGAATTTTCTGGGTCACAAGTTAGAATAGAAATAACTCTTGCTGGCTGTTCTCAAAGCGGGCATTGGGCTTATGGATATTTTGTAGGCAAGGTTGGAGCTCCAAGAATTAATGTTGTTGCCTGCGGAGACGCAAGTAATGCGGCTATAGCGATAGCTCCAAGTGGCTTTTCAAATTATCAATGGTATGCAAACCCTGATAATGTAGGTGCTAATGAATTAGAAAATATAGCAGATACGGCTACTCCAGTTTTTGAATCAACAGATAGTGTCTTTAATATAACATCTTCCATGCTTAATCAATACGGAAACGATTATTTTGTTAAGATTACTTCTCCTGCTGCTTCTACAACCATTCCCGGATGTGTAGCATTTATTAAAGCACATGTTGAAAGTACAAGACCCATAGTTAGTTTTACTACCTCTACAACCTGCCAATTATCCGTCAATATAAATAATGAAACAATTTTTCCTTCGGAAGGAATACTAAGTGATGACGGAGAAGATAATCCAGAACATAAATTTTTTGTAATGGATTATGGAGATGGCTCATCGGAAATGGTTGTTGATACTACAGCTCAAATAAATTTCCGTCCAAACTTTTCTCATACTTATGCCGCTCCCGGAAATTATACCTTAAAACTTAAAGCCACTTATGGAAATCCTAATGACTATTGGGATTCATGTTCAAGCGAATTTTCAAGAACAATAAATATACCTGCAACACCTTCTTTTACATTAACCGATACTACTATTTGCAAAAATACAATAGCAAATCTAACAATAAAAGATGAGGCTATGCCTTCCAATATCGTTGCATATTGGTGGTTTAATCCTAATGAACCTGATTCCACTCTGGCAAATCCATATTCTGCAACCTTTACACAGAGCACTCAAATAATTGTAAAGGCAATGGCAACTTCATGTAATTACACCGACACAATGATGGTATATGTTCAAGAGTTTCCTGATGTGGTCTTAGAAGGCGATACCTTAGTTTGTTTTGGGCAAACTGCAAACATTACTGCTGTTGATAATACAGGTAATACTCAACAAATGCAATGGACATTTATTGACCCTGGTGATAATCCTCAATTTGATCCTAATTTACCTATAACACCTAATCCCGTTTTTCAATTTTCTCCAACAAAAGATACAATTGTTTATCTAATTGCTAAAACAGATATTGGATGTATGGCTTCTAAAAGCATACAACTCTTAATTACTAATCCAAAAATTAGTGCAAGTAGAGAAAAAGTCTGCCCTGGTGATGAAGTTACCTTAACAGGAAAGGACGCTGTCACCTATTCTTGGAGTGCAACTCCAATGGATCCAGATATAGATACTTCATTAAAAACAACAACTCCTCTAAAAGTTAAACCGCAACAAACAACAACATATACAATGAAAGGATATGGTCCAAGTGGATGCTACACCGAAAAAACAATAACAATAATTGTCATTCCTTATCCTGAGGCTAAAATTTCCTACTCCCCTTCCTACGTTGATGTTGATGCACCTACAATATCTCTTAAAGATGATTCAAAATATGGAGTTCGCTCTCAGTGGAGCATTTCTGACGGAACAACCTCAGAACTTAGAAATTTCAGTCACACCTTCAATGATGTTAGTGTTTCAAGCGTTAATGTATTTCTTAAAACCTTTAATGAGGTGGATTGTCCTGATACAGTATCTGTAACTATTCCTGTTGAACTCTTAGCAGTTTGGCTTCCTAATTCATTTACACCGGGAGGTAATAGTAATAATCGCTTTTTCTTTAAGAGCGTAAATAAACTTACCGATGTTAAGTTTGAGGTATATAGCCGTTGGGGCGAAAGATTATTCCTTTTTGAAAAGGCTATTTTGGATTGTTCTAAATATACAGACTTAGAAAAAGAGTTTGGATGGGACGGATACTTTAAAGGCAGCTTAGTTCCTGTGGGTACATATAAGTGGAGACTTTCTTATAAACGCTACGGAAACAATAAGCCTTTTGATAAATCAGGAACTATTAATGTAATTAGATAAATTATTAATAAAAAGTTTTGTCTTAATTAATAAAAAAAAGGATGCCCATTTCGGCATCCTTTTTTTGTTTTAACCATAAGATTATTCTCATAAATAAACTTAGGATTTTATAGGAATAAAACTAATATATAGATAGTTTATATAGGAAATATTTCTTTATTTCTTTGCCTAAAAAGTCCTTATCCAACTGATCGGAGGCGTTAAATATTTCTTTTACTTCGCCATTTTTTAGAAGAATATTGATTTTATCGTCATTAAAATTGTAGGTTTTATTTTTCAACTGATCTGTTATTATAAAATAATTTTCCACTTCCTCTTTTGTAAGGCTTATTTTACTATTTTTTTTGACAAAATTTTCAATCTCTTCCTCTATTATTTTATTATCAAACACCGAAGATTGTACTTGCATCTTACCCAAATGTCTTTTTAAGAGGCAGGATGAAAGATAGGATAGGATGAAATCTTTGTTTTCTGTCCATGATTTTACTGCATTAATTATGTCAAAGTCGTCCAAAAGAGTAAAATATTCTAATGCTATCTCATTATTTATGTCCAAAAAATCATTCTCAATAAAGAAAGAAAGGTATTTTGATATGTTTTCTGTGACTTTTTTCCCTTCTTTACTCAATTGTCTTGCTCTTTTAAGTATGGTTTTCAAAAGAATGTCTGCTGAAACGGCTGTTTTGTGCATATAGACTTGCCAATACATTAAACGACGTGAAAGAATAAATTTTTCTATTGAATATATCCCCTTTTGTTCTATTACTAATTCATCATTGAAAACAGCGAGCATCTTAATTATTCTCTGTGTTCCCACCACTCCTTCTGTGACTCCTGTGAAGAAACTATCTCTTGTAAGGTAGTCTAACCTATCCATATCAACCTGAGATGAGACTAATTGATGAAGAAACCTTTTTTTATATGTATTGGAAAATATATCTATTGCCATTTTAGGAACATTCATCCTTTTCATTAATGCAAGCGAAATCTCTTCATGAGGATTTGTAAAGAAGAAATCTTCCAAACAATGAGAAAAAGGGCTGTGTCCAATATCATGAAGAAGTATTGCTATTAGGGAATTTTGGATTTCCTCTTGGGAAATCTCCTCCCCCTTTTGTTTAAGGGTGTCTAATGCCTGATACATTAAAAACATGGCTCCCAAAGAATGGGAAAAGCGGCTATGTGTTGCACTTGGATAAACCATATCTGATAATCCCAATTGCTTTATCCTTCTTAGGCGTTGGAAATTTTTGTGTTGAATTAAGTCAAATATTATTTCACTTGGAATATTTATAAACCCATGGACAGGGTCGTTGATTATTTTTTTCTTATTGTTTGATTGCATAATATTAAAAAAGAAATTATTTTTATAAAATGAGGAAAAAAGAAAATTAAATTGTTTTTATAATATCTTCAATTACCTTTGGATAGTATTGTTTTTCTAATTTGTGAATCTTTTCTGCAAGCATTTGAGGAGTATCTTTTTCATCCACTATACACCTTGCTTGAAATATTATTTCTCCTTCATCGTATTTATCATTTACATAGTGAATCGTTATTCCGCTTTCTTTCTCTTTGTTTTCAATAACTGCCTTATGCACATTTTCTCCATACATTCCCTTCCCTCCGTACTTAGGAAGTAGGGCGGGATGAATGTTTATTATCCTATTATTATAGTTTTCTATTATATTTTGTGGAATTATCCAAAGGAAACCTGCAAGAACAATTAGGTCTATTTTTCTTTCTTTTAATTGATTTAATAGTTTAGTGGAATTATAAAAATTTTCCCTATTATAATATGTATAGTCTATTTTTAGTTTTTTTGCTCTTTCTATAACAAATGCATCCTTCCTATTTACTATAAGAATATCTATTTTTACATTATCATTATTTTTGAAATATTCTGCTATTTGTTGAACATTCGTTCCATTTCCTGAGGCAAAAAGTGCAATTTTTTTCATTGAAAAATCTTTTAATTATTTTTTCATCTCTATGTTGCAAAGGTAGTATTTTTTATTTTTAGGTCTTATTTTATCAAAAAAATTAGTTTTTTTCTACATTTGTTTGATTGGGCTCTAATTATTAATATTCAAATCAATAAATTTAAAAAATATTCTTTTAATGTCGTTTTTTTTTGAGGAGTGATAAAATTTTTGTTTCTTTGCAGCTGAATTTTTAATAATTAAAATGAATAGTTATGTCTGAAATTGCAACAAAAGTTGTAGCTATCGTAGTTGATAAGCTAGGTGTTGAAGAAAGTCAAGTTACTCCTGAGGCTAGTTTTACTGGCGATTTGGGAGCGGATTCATTAGACACAATTGAATTGATTATGGAGATGGAAAAGGAATTTAACATCTCTATTCCGGACGATCAAGCAGAAAAAATTACAACAGTAGGTGATGCAATCACATACATTGAAAGCGTAGTAAAATAAATTCATTTCACACGAGCAAATGAAGCGAGTTGTAGTAACGGGTATAGGCGCACTTACTCCAATTGGTTTAGGTATTCCTTCTTATTGGGAATCCTTAATTGCTGGAGTAAGTGGAGCTGCTCCCATAACTTATTTTGATGCATCAAAAGCTAAGACGAGGTTTGCTTGTCAATTAAAAGACTTTGATGCTAATTCGTATTTTGACAGAAAAGAGTTAAGGAAATATGATAAATTCTCACAATACGGAATTATTGCTTCGGATGAGGCAATAAAAGATTGTGGTGCAAATTTTGATAACCTTGATAAAGATAAAGTAGGAGTTATTTGGGCTTCTGGAATAGGAGGAATTCAAACTTTCCAACAAGAAGTAAAAGATTTCGTAACAGGAGATGGCTCATTCCGTTTTTCACCTATGTTTATACCTAAAATGATTGCTGATATATGTGCAGGACATATCTCAATGAGACACGATTTGAGAGGACCAAATTTTGCCACTGTTTCAGCATGTGCATCTTCTGCAAATGCAATTGCAGATGCTGCGTTATACATTAAAACAGGTAAGGCGAAAATGATGATTTGTGGAGGATCGGAAGCTCCAATTGTTGAAGCAAGTGTAGGAGGCTTTAGTTCCATGACTGCTCTTTCAACAAGAAATGATGATCCTAAAACAGCATCTCGTCCTTTTGATAAGGATAGAGACGGATTTGTTATAGGAGAAGGAGCAGGTGCTTTGGTATTAGAAGAATTGGAACAAGCATTAAGCAGAGGTGCAAAGATATATGCTGAAATTATTGGCTCAGGATTAACAGCTGATGCCTACCATATAACAGCTACTCATCCCGAAGGAAGAGGGGCTATGATGGCTATGAAATTTGCTTTGGAAGAAGGAGGATTAAAATTGGACGAAGTTGATCATATAAATACACATGGCACATCTACACCAATAGGAGATATATCCGAACCTAAGGCAATAGTATCTTTGTTTGGTGAATATGCAAATAAGATAAATTTAAACTCAACAAAGAGTATGACAGGGCATTTATTGGGTGCCGCAGGTGCAATAGAGGCTATCGCAACCATACTTTCAATAGTTCATGGAATAGTTCCACCTACGATTAATCACTTTACAGATGATCCAGACATACCTTCATTAAATTATACCTTTAATAAGGCTCAAGAAAGACAAGTTAATGTTGCACTAAGCAATACCTTTGGTTTTGGAGGTCACAATGCTTGTATAGCATTTAAAAAGTATAAAGAATAGTATCCTAAAATGCGATTTTTGTTTTCAAAATTAAATTCTGATAAACAAGATAGAGAATTAGAAAAATTTTTAAGAAATATTCTTGGGTGTAAGCCTAAGAATATTCTAATTTATAAACTCGCCCTTATACATAAGTCCTACGTGTATAAAGATACAAGAGGGTGTAAGCGTAATAATGAAAGGTTAGAATATTTAGGAGATACCGTCCTAAGTACAATAGTAGGAGATTTCCTATTTAGAAAATATCCATATCAGGGAGAAGGTTTCCTTACTGAAATGCGTTCAAAAATAGTCTCCCGATCTTCATTAAACAAACTTGCTCATAGGTTAGGAATGAGCAAATACATAAAATATAGCAAAGATAACGGGCAATTCCTTTCCATGGATGGAGATGCCTTTGAGGCAATAGTTGGAGCTATATACCTCGATAGAGGTTACGATTTTGCCTATCACGTAGTCATAAGAAGAATATTTTCCTCCTATTTAGATATAGATTCAATTGAAACAACCCAATGGAACTTTAAAAGTAAGCTTATTGACTGGGGACAAAAGACAAGGCAAAAAGTATCATATCAAGTTATAGAAACATTGGAAAGCAACGCTCGAAAACAATACAATGTTCAAGTATTAATAGATGATTCTCCACAAGAAACAGCAATAGATTTTTCAATTAAGGCTGCCGAACAATTAGCCTCAGAAAAAACTTACAAAAAACTCGTCAGCGAAGGAATAATAAAATATGAATAAAGAGGATAGAAAGCCTTCTTGGCTTAAAATCAAACTTCCAAAAGGAGAAAACTACTCTAAGATTAAGCACATTGTTGAATTAAATCATTTACATACTATTTGCTCAAGCGGCAAATGTCCAAATATAGGTGAATGTTGGACAAAGGGAACTGCAACATTTATGATTGCAGGAGAGATTTGCACAAGAAAATGTAGGTTTTGTGCAACTCAAACAGGAAAACCTCTCCCCTTAGATGAGGATGAACCAAATAAAATTGCTCAAAGCGTAAAAATAATGCAGCTAAAACACTGCGTTATAACCTCTGTTGATAGGGATGATTTATTGGATAAGGGAGCTGAACACTGGGCTTTGACAATAGAGGCAATAAGAAGAGAAAATCCAAATACAATTATAGAGATTCTAACTCCTGATTTTGATGCTAACCAAGAGCTTTTAAACATAGTTTTTAAGGCAAAGCCCGACATATTTGGGCATAATATGGAAACAGTTGAAAGACTAACTCCATTAATTCGCTCTAAGGCAAAATATGCTCTAAGTCTTAAAGTTCTAAGTCTTGCACATAAAAATGGATTAGTTACAAAAACAGGAATAATGTTGGGGTTGGGAGAAAAGGAAGAAGAAGTTGTATCTCTAATGAAAGATGTTAGAAATATAGGATGCAATCTTTTTACAATAGGACAATACCTCCAACCAACCAAAGAAAATCTCCCAGTAGAGGAATATGTATCTCCTGAACAATTTGAAAAATATAAAAATATAGGAAAAGCACTTGGCTTTGACAATATAGAAAGCGGTCCCCTTGTTCGTTCATCCTATATGGCAGAAGAAACTTTTTTAAATAGAAAGATATAAGTTTAATAATTTATTTCTTCGTTTAAAAAAATTATTTCTTCGTTTTAAGAAAATAAATCTTCGTTTTAGGAAATTATTTCTTCGTTTTATTTTTATTAAAAAAAGAATAAAAATATTTTTTTATAAAAAATGCCTTATATTTTTAATAGTTGTTGTATCTTTGACAAAGTATTTAGAACATAGTTTTTATTATAAATTTATTTTTATTTGATATGAAGATTAAGACATTCTTGTTTTTTATGTTATCTTTTTTGGTTTTGTTCTTCTCTTGTAAGCCTCGTATGGCGAAAGAAGATGTTATAGGTCAGCCAAAAGTTGATGTTAAAGATGGAATACTAACTCCTGAGATTTTATGGTCATTTGGTCGTTTAGCAGATGTTAGTCTTTCTTTTGATAAAAAGACTATTCTTTATGGTATTACCTACTATGATATTTCCAAAAACAAAGGCAATACCGATCTTTACACCATGTCAATTGACGGAAAAGATGTAAAAAGAATTACTTCTACTAATGCAAGTGAGTGGAATGCTACTTGGCTTAAAGATGATAAGACTATTGCATTTTGTTATGCTGATACCACCGGCGTGCAAATCTATACAATGGATGCAGATGGGAAAAACCGACAAAAAGTCTCAGATATAAAAGATGGAGAAGTGGAAGCCTTTTCTTTTTCTCCTGATGGGAAAAAGATTCTTGTTATAAAGGCTGTTCCAAAAAAAGATAAGTATGCCTATTTAAAAGAAGGCTTGGATAAAACAACAGGAAGAATAAATGACGATCTTGCTTATCGTCATTGGGATAATTGGGTTGATAATATACCTCAGCCTTTTATTGGAGACTTTAATGGAAAAGAAATAACCAATTTAGAAAACCTTTTAGAGGGAACAGAATTTGAATCTCCAATGCGACCTTGGGGAGGAATAGAACAACTTTGTTGGTCTCCTGATGGAAAAACTATTGCATACACATGTAAGAAAAAGATAGGAAAAGACTATGCTTTTTCAACAAATAGCGACATTTACCTATATGATATTATCTCAAAAAAGACAACAAATCTAACAGAGGGAATGATGGGTTATGATCAGAATCCTGTCTTTTCAAATGATGGAAAACTGCTTGCTTGGGAAAGTATGGAAAGAGACGGATATGAGGCAGACAAAATCCGCTTAATGGTTATGGATATGCAGTCAAAGCAAATTAAATACTTAACAAAAGACTTTGATCAGAACGTTAGCAACCTTTCATTTACAAAAGATGATAATGGAATTTATTTCATTTCCGACTACCATGGAAGAGATAATATTTACCTTTTAAACTTAAAAAACGATTCAATTAAACAAATAACACAAGGAATACACGATTACACTTCAATTATTGAGGTTGATGAAAACTTTCTTTTAGGAAGTAGGATGAGCATGTCTTATCCTAATGAATTATTTCTTGTAAATGTTACAAATGGAGAGCAGACAAATATTTCCAATATCAACACCGATTTATTAAAAAAGTTGAATTTGGGTAAGGTAGAAGAGCGTTGGTTTAAGGCAACAGACGGAAAAGATCTACAATCTTGGATTATATTTCCACCAAATTTTGATTCTACAAAAGTATATCCTACTCTTCTTTATTGCGAAGGAGGACCTCAATCAACAGTTTCTCAATTTTGGTCTTATAGATGGAACTTTCAGATAATGGCAGCTAATGGTTACATAATTGTAGCCCCAAATCGTAGAGGACTTCCTGGCTTTGGACAAAAGTGGAACGAGCAAATCAGTGGTGATTATGGAGGACAATGTATGAAGGATTACTTAACTGCTATTGATGATATGGCGAAAATGCCATACGTAGATAAGGATCGCTTAGGAGCAGTTGGGGCAAGTTTTGGTGGTTTTTCAGTATATTGGCTCGCAGGACATCACAATAAACGTTTCAAATGCTTCATTGCTCACAATGGAATGTTCAATTTGGATCAACAATATCTTGAAACTGAAGAAATGTGGTTTGTAAATTGGGATTTAGGTGGAGCATATTGGGATAAAAACCCTATTGCCCAAAGAAGCTATGCTAATTCTCCTCATCGTTTTGTTGATAAATGGGATACCCCTTTGCTTGTTATTCACAGCGAAAGAGATTATCGTATTGTTGCCTCACAAGGAATGGCTGCATATAATGCTGCTGTAATTAGAGGAATCCCTGCAAGGTATCTATATTTCCCTGATGAGACGCATTGGGTATTAAAACCTCAAAATGGAATACTTTGGCAAAGAAA
This sequence comes from Bacteroidales bacterium, assembly GCA_031262295.1. Lineage (GTDB taxonomy): Bacteria > Bacteroidota > Bacteroidia > Bacteroidales > P3 > UBA10566. The sequence goes on from JAISIA010000075.1 coordinate 22,770, forward strand.
TTTCTTTGATTGGTTGGATAAATGGTTAAAAGAAAAGAAATAGTTAAATATTTAATAAATTAATTAAAAAACATAATATAGTAATGGAAATAATAGGAAAATTTATTAAGAAACTTCCTGAAACCACTGGTGAAAGCCAGAAAGGACAATGGATAAGAGGAGGATTTGTTATAGAAACAGAGGAACAATTCCCAAAACAAGTTGCTTTCTCTTTGTGGGGGGAGGATAAGGTTGCTCAAATTAGGAATATGAGAACAGGAACAACAATAAAGGTTTATTTTTCTCCTGAATCAAGAGAATTTAATGAACGTTGGTATACCGATTTAAGATGCTTCCGTATAGATGCCTTCACAAATGTTCAATCCTCTAACGGCTATTCATCATATCCTTCTCAGAATATGCAGCCTTCAGAAGGAGGTTCTGCTCCTCAAGTGCATAATGAGCCACAAACAAACCAAGATTACGGTTCATTTAATAATATGGAGCCACAGGAGGATGACGATCTTCCATTCTAAGAACAATAATTTATACATAAATAAAGAAAATTTATAAAAAAGGCGTTTCGTCTTAGTGGAACGCCTTTTTTATGTAATTTATCTCTTTTTTAACTATCTTTGCTTTAATCTTCTTTTTCAAAAAAATATACGAGGAAACATATAGATGACATTAGAAAACTTAAATGAAAAACAGCAAGAGGCAGTAAAATATACTGATGGTGCAGCACTAATTATTGCAGGAGCGGGAAGCGGAAAAACATTGACACTAACTTATAGGATAGCCTATTTGATAGAAAGCGGAGTAAATCCCTTTAATATCCTTGCTTTGACCTTTACAAATAAGGCAGCACAAGAGATGAAAGAGAGAATTGTTAATCTTGTTGGCAATAGAGCTAAGGATATTTGGATGGGGACCTTTCACTCTGTCTTTGCAAAAATATTAAGAATAGAGGCAGACCACTTAGGTTATGTAAGCAACTTCACTATATATGACACAGAGGATGCAAAGAATTTGATAAAAAATATTGTCAAAGATATGAATTTGGACGATAAGGTCTATAATAAGTCCTTTGTTTATGGTAGAATCTCCTCTGCAAAAAACAATTTATATTCTCCACAAGATTATTTGGATAGTGTTGAAATTTCTTCAAGCGATAGGGCAAATGGGAAACCATATATTGGGCATATATATAAGGAATATAATAATAGGCTAAGAAGAAATATGGCTATGGACTTTGATGACTTATTATTCAATATGAATGTTCTTTTAGTGTCAAAGGCAGATCTATTGTTGAAGTATCAAGAAAAGTTTAAATATATTTTGGTTGATGAATACCAAGATACAAATTTCTCTCAATATAATATTGTTAAAAAACTTTCGGCACGTTATAGGAATATATGTGTTGTGGGTGATGATGCCCAAAGCATTTATGCTTTTAGAGGAGCAAATATTCAAAATATATTGAACTTTCAAAAGGATTACCCCGAAAGCAAGCTCTTTAAATTGGAACAAAACTATCGCTCAACTCAAAATATTGTAAATGCAGCCAACTCTGTTATAGAGAAAAATTTTGATAAAATAGATAAGAAGGTTTGGACCTCTAATGAGGAAGGAGTGAAAATAAATTATAATGAACTGCCTTCTGATAGAGAAGAAGCAAAATGGGTTTGTGATATAATTAGAAATAGGATATCAAATAATGATGCTAAATATGGAGATTTTGCAATTTTGTATCGCACAAACCAACAATCTCGTTCCTTAGAAGAGAAATTAAGACTTATGGGCATACCTTATAGAATATATAGTGGGCTTTCTTTCTATGGAAGACGAGAAATAAAAGACGTCCTTGCATATTTTAGATTGGTTGTAAATAACTCCGATGACGAGGCTTTTTTAAGAATAATTAATTTTCCTTCAAGAGGAATTGGAGATACATCACTAAACAAATTAAAACTATTTGCCCAAGAAAATAATCTTTCTCTTTTTTCTACTGCTGAAACTATGCTACAAAATGTTGGATTAGGAGCAAAGGCTTACAACAATGTAATTAATTTCTGCACTATGATAAGGCTTTTTTCCAATAGGGTAAAACAAGAAGACGCATTTTCATTAGGAGAGGAAATCATTAGGGAGTCTTCAATAATTAAATATTGGAAAGATGATGAGGATCCTTCAAGCGATGAAAGAATAAATAATATAGAAGAATTAATAAATGCTATTAAGGCTTTTGTAGAAACAGAAGAAAATGAGATTTTGGATGAGGCAACAGGAGAAGAAATAAATATAGAGGATAAAACTCTTGATGTTTTTATTCAACAAGCAAGTTTAATGTCGGAAATGGATAGAGATGATAAGGAAAATGAAAACAAGGTTAGTTTGATGACAATACATTCTGCTAAGGGTTTAGAGTTTCCATACGTCTTTGTTACAGGAATGGAGGAGAATTTATTTCCTTCCAATTTGTCTTTAACCGATAATGCAGATATGGAAGAAGAAAGACGTTTGTTCTATGTTGCAATGACAAGGGCAAAAAAAGAATTATTGCTTGCCTCAAGCAAATCAAGATTCCGTAATGGACAAATTGTTTGTAATGAAAAGAGCAGATTTATTGATGAAATTAATGAAAAATATATTAAAACAATAGTCTCAAAAGAGGAAAAATCCTTTAACGACTCTCCTTTTTTCAACAACAAAAAAACCTCCTTTAATAATTATTCTTCAAATAAAACTTCCTTTAAACAAAATGTAGGAAATATTAAGAAAATGGATAACCTACCAAAGGGAATTGTTGAAGAAAATATTCTAAATCTAAAAGATTTTACACTTGGATTAAGGGTTTATCACGAAAAATTTAAGGAGGGGAAAATCCTTTCTTTGGAAGGGGAAGGCGACAATATGAAAGCAGATGTTGATTTTGAAAATTTTGGAATAAAGAAATTAGTTCTTAGATTTGCAAAATTAAAACTTATAAAAGAAAATTAAAGAAAATGGATTATAATACAAAAAGAAGTCAATTGATAATTCCTGAATACGGACGTAATATTCAAAAAATGGTAGAATATGCCCTAACTATTGAAGATAGGGATAAAAGAACTGCTTATGCAAATCTTATAGTTACTGCAATGTGTGGAGTAAATCCTGAGGCAAAAAACATAGTTGATTATAAGCATAAGCTATGGGACCACCTCTATATTATCTCTAACTATAAGTTGGACGTGGATTCCCCCTATCCAATGCCTGATAGAGAAAAACGTTTAGCTCCTCCTGAACCATTAAATTATAAAGACAATAATATAAAATATGGAACCTACGGCTCTTTAATTGAGAAAATGATAGAGGAAGTTATAAAAATGGAAGATGGAGAGGAGAAACAAGCAATAATTGCCCTAATAGCACAACAATTAAAGAAGTTTTACCTACAATATAACCGCGATTCGGTGGATGATGATCTAATCTTAAAACATTTTGAAGAACTATCCAAAGGGCTATTAAAGCTAAATGAAGATTTTAAATTAAACACTACAAAAAATATTCTTTCCAAAAACAACAAGAAAAAGACTAATAATAATAATAAACATCAACAAAATAATAATATAAATAAGAAATACAGCAATAATTCTCCTAATAGACAATCAAAATGAGCAAGTTTCAAATTGTTGGAGGCAACAAATTAAATGGGGAAATCACTCCTCAGGGGGCAAAAAATGAGGCTTTACAAGTTCTTTGTGCTACATTATTAACCCAAGATGAGGTTATAATTAGTAATATTCCTGATATAAGGGATGTAAATAAACTAATTGAATTACTAAAATTCTTAGGTGTAAGGGTAGAAAAAAAAGGTGAAGGGACATATTCCTTTTGTGCCAAAGAAATATTTTTAGATAGACTTCTTTCAGAGGAATATCGCTCTTTGGCAATCTCACTAAGAGGAAGCATAATGATAGTTGGTCCCCTTATTGCAAGGTTTCATACTGCAATAAACCCTATTCCGGGAGGAGATAAAATAGGAAGAAGGCGTTTAGATACTCATTATATAGGGTTAGAAAAGCTGGGAGCAGAGGTTGAATTTGACCAAAAAGAATCCCATTATAAGATAAGTGCAAAAAAACTCAAAGGATGCTACATGCTTTTAGATGAAGCCTCCGTTACTGGAACAGCAAATATCATAATGGCATCGTCAATGGCAGAGGGGCAGACAATAATTTTTAATGCCGCTTGTGAGCCTTACATATACCAACTCTGCTGTATGCTACAAAAAATGGGTGCTATAATAGATGGAGTTGGCTCAAATCTACTAAGAATAACAGGAGTTAAGGAATTAAAAGGAGCATCCCACAAACTATTACCTGATATGATAGAGGTGGGAAGTTTCATTGGGCTTGCGGCAATGACAAGTTCCCAAATAAGAATAAAGGATGTTAATGTTATTAATCTTGGAATAATTCCCGATGTTTTTAGACGTTTGGGTATAAAAATAGAGATTAAGGGGGACGATATTTTAGTTCCTCAACAAGAAATTTACGAGGTGGAACGCTTTATGGACGGATCCATTATGACAATATCCGATTCACCTTGGCCCGGTTTTACTCCCGATTTGATTTCTATCGCTCTTGTGGTTGCAACACAAGCAAAAGGTAGCGTACTTATTCATCAAAAGATGTTTGAAAGCAGATTATTTTTCGTGGATAAACTAATTGATATGGGAGCACAAATAATATTATGCGACCCTCATAGAGCTACTGTAATAGGTTTAGAAAAGAAATATCCCCTAAGAGGAGTTAATATGGTATCTCCTGATATTAGAGCCGGTGTTGCCCTTTTAATAGCAGCTCTTTCAGCAGAAGGCGTTAGCACAATTGATAATATAGAACAAATTGATAGAGGTTATCAAAAAATAGATGAAAGACTAAATAAATTAGGAGCAAACATTATAAGGATTTCTTAATGGAGATTATCCTTTTTATTCTGCAACTAAAAAATATATTACTTAGTTTTAAGTATCCTTATCTCGCAATTAGGCGTTATTAATTTACCAGAACGACTCTTTTTTTGGTCAGCTAATTGCTTTTCCAACTCCTTAATAGAAGATCCCCTTGCACGAATATTAGTCTCAGATATGCCTCTACCAATAAAATAGTTCCTTATAGCTTCTGCTTTGAATAAACTATTTTCAACATCCTTCTTTAGATTCAAGCCCTCTGTTGGAATCCTTCCTATAATTTCTATTGATAATTGAGGATATTCTTGTAGGGTTTTTACCGCTTCATTCAATGCTGGATAGGATTCAGGAAGTAGGGAAACAACATTTTTTTCATCAACATCAAAATATAGCTCTCCTAATATAGGAAGATTAGCCCCTTTCTTGATTTCAACCAATCTTGCCCTTAATATAGAATCCTTTAAAGCATCTTTATGATCAACATCCTTAAAATAGTTGAAATACCCATCTTTTTTAAGGGATATTTCATATTCTTTATTAGGAAGTATCTTTATTTTCTGTGCTCCAACATCATTTTTCTCTAATATAACATTTTTCGTTTCAACATCCTTTACAAGTAAGTTGGCTGTTGTCCTCTCATTTGTTATACTATCAACAGGAATTATGGATAAAGGGGCAAAATCTGTGCTTATTGTAACTAATATTGTATGACCTAAACCCGTTGAGGTAAGGTTATCTAAAACAATAACGTATTTTTCTCCCTCCAAAACATCAATACTTCTTCCATAAGCAACGTTTGAAGACTTTGGAATATGCAATAGGGTGCTCTTAGTGTTTAATCCTGTCTTTCCCTTTTGTTCAGTATTTCCCATTGAAAGCACAGAACGAATAGGCAAAATCTTATTATCCTCTATCCTATTGCAAAAATACTTATTGGTATATTTATAAACCAAGAAATCATAATCATCAGAAGCCGCCTTTGGAGTTATATCTATACATAAACTTCCATTATAAGGTACAGTTACAATGTACCAAACACTATTGTGTTCTGCCTCAAAAACATTTTGAGTTGCACTATTACGACTTATTTCGCTTACAAAACCATAGCCTCTTGGAGGTTCTGTGGGACCAAAAGGCACATCCACATACAAAGGGGCAGCAAAGAAACAATCTGAACATCTTTCAGGTAGAGGAATTTCCGTCACCTCAACCTTTTTTGAAGACTTTTTCGTCTTAGACTTCTTATTACTCTTTTGCTGAGCATCAACACCAAGACCAATAAAAAGAACTAAGATAAACACAAATAAGAGTCCTTTTTTCATATTTTTGAGAGATTAATTATAAATGCAAATATACAATATTATTTTTTAATAACCTTATTTATATAAGTTGTTTTTTAATAATTTAGTAAAAATTCTTTTTTCATAGCTCCTCAATACCTTATATAGAAAGAGGAATATAATTAAACGCTATTCTTACTATAATACGTATAAATGCCTAAAAATATATATTAAACATTAAATTTTTCTAATAGAAAATATAAAAATAACGACTTTTTTAACATTTTTTTCATCAAAAACCCCCAAATTTTAACATTTATGACCTCAAAAAAACACAAAAATTCAAGAATTTTTAACATTTATTCAAATTTTCAATTTTACTACCATCAAAATTTGTTAAAATTTTGGCAAATTTTTAATTCATTAATCCTCAATATAATCCAAGCAAATCTTAATATAATTTTCCAAAAATTTAATTAAAAAATAAAAATCCTTATTTTTCCAGAAAAAAACGAAGAAATATTTAAATAAAACAGCGTTTTATTTTGCTAAAACGAAGAAATAATTTTCTAAAACGAAGATTTATT
>JAISIA010000001.1 GCA_031262295.1 Bacteroidales bacterium
TTTGAAAAACTGAAATTCCGTTAGGAAAAATAAAGGTCGGTTGCCGACAAAAATTGAGTAAAATGTTAAAAATTCGTCAAATTTTGTGTTTTTTATGAGGAAGAAATGTTAAAATTTGGCTAAATTCAGGTAAAATATTGTTAAAAAAAATTAAAAATTTAATAAATTACTTCAATTATTATTTCAAATAGTAGTATTACTCTAACAAGTGTGAATATTATTCTAATTGTTTTTTTTGATTAGAACCCAATTTAAGGAATATAAAAATAAAAAATTAGTTTAATGAAAAATGAATGTTTATAATATTATTTTATCTTTGCACCCTTGAAAAGATAGAAAATGAGCATGGATAATATACAGATGGTTGATCTAAAAGGTCAATACAGTCATATAAAGGAAGAGATTGATTGTGCAATAAAAGATGTTATTGATTCAACATCTTTCATTAACGGGGATAAGGTGAGTGTTTTTGCAAATAATCTTGCCTCCTACTTAGATGTAAAGTATGTTATACCATGTGGAAATGGTACAGATGCTCTTCAAATTGCCCTTATGGCACTTCAATTAAAGCCTGATGATGAAGTCATTGTGCCGTCTTTCACCTTTGTTGCCTCGTGTGAGGTTATAGGACTTTTAGGTTTAAAGCCCGTTATGGTAGATGTGGATTTGAATAGCTATAATGTAACTGCCAAAAACATAGAAATGGCTATATCAGGCAAGACTAAGGCTATAATTCCTGTACATTTGTTTGGTCAAGCCTCACCAATGGAGGCTATAATGGAGGTTGCAAAAAAATATGACCTTTATGTGATAGAGGATAATGCACAAGCTCTTGGAGCATATTATAAATTTGATAATGGCAAAAAACAAGCTCTTGGAACAATTGGACATATAGGATGCACCTCTTTCTTTCCTTCAAAGAATTTAGGTTGCTATGGAGATGGTGGAGCAATATTTACCAATGATGATACCTTATATGAAAGGATGAAAATGATAGCAAATCATGGCTCAAAAGAGAAATATCATCACAAAATAATAGGACTAAACTCTCGATTGGATACAATTCAAGCTGCAATACTTAATGTAAAATTAAAATACCTTGATGAGTATTGCAAAAAACGCTATGAGGCGGCTCAGAGATATTCTTATGCTTTTAAGGATATTGAAGAAATTATAACTCCAAAAGAATTTACATATTCCTCTCATGTATATCACCAATACACAATTAGGGTTTTAAACAATAGAAGAGATGAATTGAAAGAATATTTGCATAAAAACAATATTCCATCAATGATATACTATCCTATACCTTTACATAAGCAGGAGGCTTTTTTGCATTTGGCTCAACACAAAGGAGAGATGACAAATTCCGAAACCTTGTCTTTGGAGGTACTTTCCCTTCCTATGCACACTGAATTAGACCTTGGAACAATTGCATACATTATAAGCAAGGTATTACAATTTTTTAATAAATAATAAAACTAAATAAAAACATTTATGAAAACAATATTAGTTACAGGAGGAGCAGGTTTTATAGGGTCCCATACCGTTGTTGAATTACAGCAAAGCGGATATGATGTGGTTATAGCAGACAATTTATACAATTCAGATATAGAAGTCTTAGATAAAATAGAAGAGATAACAGGAAAGAAACCTCATTTCATAAAGGTTGATTTGAGCAAAACTAAGGAATGTAATCTTGTTTTTGAGACCTATAATATAGATGGGATAATAAATTTTGCAGCTTTCAAGGCTGTGGGTGAGTCATGCTCTATGCCAATAGAGTATTATAAAAACAATATGAATATATTGCTAAATCTATTGGATAATATGAAAAGAAGGGATATAAATTATATTGTTCACTCTTCTTCATGTACTGTCTATGGAGAGCCAGATTCATTGCCTATAAAGGAGGAAAGCCCAACAAAGAAAGCAGAATCTCCTTATGGAAATACAAAACAAATGGCGGAAGAAGTTTTAAGTTTTGTGGTTCAAGCAACAGATATAAATGCCATAGCTCTTAGATATTTTAATCCAATAGGAGCACATTCAAGTGCCAAAATAGGGGAATTACCAAGGGGAGTTCCTAATAATCTTATGCCTTTTATTACACAAACTGCAATAGGTAAGAGAAAGGAGCTTGTTGTTTTTGGAGATGACTATCCAACAAAAGATGGTACTTGTATAAGAGACTATATTCACGTTGTGGATTTAGCAAAGGCACATATTGTTGCTTTAAATAGATTGTTTGAAAACAAGAATAAAAAACCATTAGAGTTCTTTAATATAGGAACAGGAAATGGATTTTCTGTTTTGGATGTTATAAAAAGTTTTGAAAAAACTTCAAATACCAAACTTAATTATAAGATAGGACCAAGAAGAAAGGGCGATGTGATAGAGATTTGGGCTGATACTTCTTTTGCAGAAAAGCTCTTGGGTTGGAAAGCTCAAAAAACATTGGACGAAATGACACTTTCGGCATGGAATTGGGAAAAGGCATTATCAAAAAAATAAAGAACAATACTCCTCTAAGAGACTTTCTACTCTTTGCTATTGTAACAATTGCATTTCATTTCTTGTATTGGAATACCAATATGGATAGTTGGCTATTTGGTCCCTATACTTCAAAGGTTTATAACTTCTTTCAGCAAATAGCATATAAGGGAACTGTCATATTTTCTGGTCTTTTTATTGATACACCTTTTGAGGCAACTTATCCATCAATAAAATTCTATAGTTTAGATCCTATTTCGGGGGATAAGAATTTTATTGCAATTATGAATGTTGTAGCAGATTGTTCGGGTATAAAGCAATTATTGCAGCTTTTTATGATAATGCTTGTTGTTCCAAATAAGTTCTACAAGCGTATGATTTATTTTCTAATATCATCTATCGCTGTTTTGTTTTTCAATATTGTAAGAATATTTATTCTAACCTACGTCCTATTGCATCATTTTTCCAATTACCAATTTATACATGATTGGATTGGAAGACCATTTCACTATGTTATTATATTCCTTATTTGGGTTATTTGGATGGAGTTCTTTGCACGGAAAGGAAAACACTAACATCGCTTAGCTGTCCTCCTAAGGGCGGGTTTAGTTTCTTTACTTCCACAGAGCAATCCTCCATTAATGGAAATTCTTTTAATAGTTCTTCACATATATTTCTTGCAAGTGCTTCTAATAAATGGCAGGGTTTTTCAAATGTCTTCTTTATTGTTTGAAATACGCTAAGGTAATTTATGGTATCTTCTATATTATCGGTTTTCTCAGCCTTTGATGTATTGCAAGAAAAACTTATATTTAATTTGAAAAATGTTCCAATTTTCTGTTCTTCTTCAAAACATCCATGAAAGCCATAAAGCATAATATCGTTCAAAGTAATTTTTGCCATTGCCATAATTTTATTTATATAATTTATATATATATTACATATTTTATAAATAGCAAAATTAGGGAATAAATATAAATAATCTCAATCAAAATTATTTTTTTTATGGTTTTTAATCAAATAATTTCTACTTTTGCACCTTATTATCAAATACAAAAATATATTTATGAGATCTTACAGGTGGTTTATTTATTTAATCATTGGGGCTTTTGTGATTGTTAGTTGCACTCCTCAAAAAGACTTAATGTATCTTCAATTAAAGAAAAATCAAGATACATCCTATTATGAGTATAATTACACTGAGGGTAATGCAAATTATTCTCCTGAATACCTTTTAAAAGAAAGAGATGTTTTGTATATAACCATACAATCTACTGCAAACGTTGAAAGCAATAGAGCATTTCTTAATAATAATAATTCATATTCTACGCAAAATGAAAGTAGTATTTATTTGAATAGCTACGTAATTGATAAGAATGGAGAGGTAAATCTTCCAAATATAGGTAAGGTTAAACTAACAGGACTTTCTGTTGAACAAGCAAGACAAAAAATAGAAGATTTAGTTGCAGAATGGATAGTGCAACCTGTTGTTATGTGTAAGATGGTAAATTTTAAAGTTTCTGTTTTAGGAGATGTAAATCGTCCGGGAACTTATACCTTCTATCAAGGAAGTGTTAATGTCTTTGAAGTAATTTCTGCAGCAGGGGACTTAACATACTATGGGAATAGAGCAGAAGTAAAGATTGTAAGAAAAACATCTTTAAAAGATGAAATCATAGAAATAGATTTAAGAGATGTAAAAATACTAACAGAACCTAAATACTATCTTCAACCGGGAGACATACTTTATGTAAGATCTAATAAGGTGACAAAATCCCTTAGCTATTTCAGCCAACCTTTAAGCACTATAACATCTTCTTTAGGTTTAATAACAACAATAGTAACATTAATATTTGCCCTAAAAAAATAATTAAGATATGTCAGAAAACACAATGGAAAGAAACAAACAAGGAACAATTCAAGAGGATTCTCAAATAAATATTAAGGAATTGCTTTTTGTAATGCTAAATCATTGGCATTATTTTGTAGTATGCTTAGTTGTTGCCATATTATTATTTTTTGCAATAACAAAATTTTCAATACCTCAATACGAAGCTACGGCAACATTATTAATAAAGAATAATGAAAATGCTCTTTCGCAAATGATGATGTTGGAAAACACTTTTGGTAATCAAAAATCCAACTTTCAAAATGAAATAGGTCAAATTCAATCCTACTCAATGACGTTAAGAACAGTCAAGGCTTTGAATTTCTATGTTAATTATTACCAAAAAAATGGTTTTAAAACATTAGAAATATATAAGGATTCTCCTTTTGAGGTTGAATTAGACCTTACAGGAATTCAAACCGTAGATGTTCCAATCTACATTAAAATACTATCAAAAGACAAATACGAAATTTACTATAATCAAAAAAGTGAATGTTTCCAATATGACTATATAAAGGATGTTTTATTGGATAATCGCATTAATGTACATGAAAGAAGAAAAGAAATGAAGTTTGGCTCTTGGTATGAACAAGACGGAATGCGTTTCAATATTAAATTAAAAGATGGAGTAGTGTATAACAATAATCTTTCAAAGATAAACTACTTTTTTGAGATTAATAATTTGGAAACTCTGGCAACAAATTTCAATTCCACACAAATTGATCCAATAAATAAGGAAGCAACAATAATTAAGATAACAATAAAATATCCAAATCAACAAAAGGCTATTGATTATGTAAATAAGTTATGTGAGATTTATGTAAATCAAACTTTCGAAGAAAAGAATTATATGAACGAAAGTACAATTAAGTTTGTAAATGCTCAAATAAATTCAATAGCAGATTCTCTTTCAAGTGTTGAAGCAAAGAGAGAACAATTCCAATTAGAAAATAGTTCAATAGACTTAGGTGTTGATGCAAAGTTCATTTTTGATAAAATAAATGAATTGGAATCAAAAAGAGCTTTGGAATATACAAAGGAAAAGTATTATGAATACCTATCCAAATATATTCGTTCAGCAGATATGGATAGTGGTGTTGCAGCTCCTGCTGTTATGGGTGTTGAAGATGTTTTATTAAATAAATTAGTTGCAGATCTAACAACAGCAATAAGCAAGAAAAAAGCTAAAGAGATTAGTACAACACCAAAAGACTTTGAATATAGAAGTCTAATAATAACAATAAATAGTATAAAAAGCCAAATAGAGGAAAATGTAAGGAGTTTGAAAGAGGTTTCAGATATAACTTCAAATGAAATAGAACGTCAATTAGCTGTATTCAATAAGGAGTTGAATAAATTGCCTTCAACTCAAAGAAGCATGATAAATATTGAAAGACAATTTAAGTTCAACGATGAGATATATACATTCCTTTATCAAAAAAGAGCAGAGGCAGAGATAGCAAAAAATTCTGCTTTGCCCGATCATAAAATGATAGATAAGGCAATACAGGCTTTAAAGGTATATCCTAAAACTTTGGTAAATCTACTTCTTTCTATTGCTTTGGGATTACTACTTCCTGGAATTTATGTTACAATTCGCTACGTTACTAATCCTTTGGTTGAATCTAAGGATGATTTAGAAAAGGTTTCAAAAGCTCCTATAATAGGTTATATTCCAAGAATACCTGAAACAGAAAGTAAATTGGTTGTTTTCTCAAGACCAAAATCACAAATAACAGAAAGTTTCCGTTCAATAAGAACTAACCTAAAATACATAGTTGGCAAAGAAAAGAATCAAGTAATCCTAATTTCTTCGGCAATGAGTGGTGATGGTAAGAGTTTTATTTCATTAAACCTTGCATCTGTTATATCTCTTGCAGGACATAAGACAATAATTATAGGTTATGATTTAAGAAAACCAAAAATCCATACTCATTTTGGATTGACAAATACAGCAGGATTATCCACTTTCTTAATAGGAAAGAATACAATAGATGAAATAATTCAACACACAGAATTTGACAATTTAGATATAATTGCATCAGGTCCTATACCGCCTAATCCTTCTGAATTGATAGATTCAAAAGAAAATGTTGCACTTATTGCAGAACTTAGAAGAAGATATGATGCTATCATATTTGATACTCCACCAATATCTCTAATAGCAGATGCTGTTAATCTAACAAAAGAATCGGATATAAACATAATTGTGGTTCGTGCTGGACAAACCAACAAACAAGTCTTCGCCTCTTCAATAGGAGATTTGGAAAATAGAGATAAGGTTAAGTTTAATTTCATATTAAATGATTGTTTCCATAATACCAATAGTTATGGCTATGGTGGTTATGGTTATGGTTATGGTTATGGTTATGGTTATGGTTATGGTTATGGTTATGGTTATGGTTATGGTTATGGTTATGGTTATTATGATGAGGCAGATGTAAATAATCAAAACAAAAATAACAAAAAAGGATTAAAACATTTATTTAAAAAGAAAAAAAAATAAATAATCAGATAAAAAAGGAATCTTTTTAGGTTCCTTTTTTTTATTGGTTAGAAAAAAAAGATGAGACATTATAATATACCAATATTTATTCCTGAACTTGCCTGTCCAAATCAATGTATTTATTGTAATCAAAGATATATTTCAGGACAGCAAAATCAGCCAACAAAGAAAGAAATAGTTGATAAAATAGAAACTCATATAAAAACCTTTTCCCTTCCCTTTGAGGCAGAGGTAGCTTTCTTTGGTGGAAGTTTTACAGGTATAGATATAGATAAACAAAAGGAATATTTAGAAATTGTACAACCATATATAGAAAAAGGAATAATTAAAAGCATTAGACTTTCAACTCGTCCCGATTATATAAATGAAGAAATATTAGACCTTTTAAAAAAATATAATGTAGGAACAATAGAATTAGGAGCACAATCTCTTTGTGAGGATGTACTTTTTTTTGCACAAAGAGGACATAGTGTTAAGGATGTTGAATTTTCTTCAAAACTAATAAGAGAATATGGTTTTTCTTTGGGTTTGCAAATGATGATAGGCTTGCCAGAGGATAGTTATGAAAAAAGTATTTATACTGCAAAAAAAATAATTTCTCTTAAAGCACAATCCACAAGAATATATCCTACCTTAGTTATAGAAAATACTTTTTTGGCTAAATTATATAAGGAGAAAAAATATACTGCATTATCTTTGGACGAAGCAATAAAGTGGAGCAGCGAAATCTATAAGATATTCTACGATAATAATATTAAAATTCTAAGAGTTGGGCTTCACCCTTCGGAAAGTCTTATCTCAAATAAAGAACTTTTAGCAGGAGCATTTCATGTTTCTTTTCGTCAATTGGTCAAAACAAATATATTTAAGGAAGAATTTGAAAAAATTCCTCAAAACAAAGAAAAGACAATTAGAATAATAACATCCAAAAAAAGCATAAATGAAGCAATTGGATACAATTGCTCAAATAGAAATTTTCTTAAACAAAGATTTAATAAGGTCATTTTCTCAGAAGAAGAAGGTTTAAAAGAGTTGGACTTCAAGTATAGTTTAGAATAAACTAAAATTCATTATTATATTTTTCTTCAAAGTTTCAAAAAATTAAAACGAAGAAATAATTTATTAAAACGAAGATTTATAAAATTATTTCTTCGTTTTAGTAAAATAAAACAGCGTTTTATTTATGGGAAAATAAGGATTTGTTTTTCCCAATTAAAAACTTATAAAATTCCCCAATTGAAAGATAAATTACAATAAGGATAAAGTTTTGTTTTTGTTTTTGATGTATATTTGCAAATTGAAAGGTTGGTTATAATTTTTTTTGGTGTAAATAAAATAAATGAATAATATAAGAAATTTTTGCATAATAGCACATATAGATCATGGTAAGAGTACTCTTGCAGATAGGCTTTTAGAATTTACAAAGACTATATCGGAAAGAGATATGGAAGCTCAGGTTTTGGACGATATGGATTTGGAAAAAGAAAGAGGAATTACCATAAAGTCTCATGCCATACAAATGGAATATAACTTTAATGGGGAAAAATATTTCTTAAATTTAATAGATACTCCAGGTCATGTTGATTTCTCCTATGAAGTATCCCGTTCTATTGCTGCTTGTGAAGGAGCACTACTAATTGTTGATGCAACACAAGGAATACAAGCTCAAACCATATCTAATCTATATCAAGCATTGGATCACAACTTGGAGATTATTCCAATCCTTAATAAGATGGACCTACAAAATGCAATGCCCGAAGAGGTCAGCGATCAAATAATAGAATTGATAGGTTGTAGTAGTGAAGATATAATTCGTGCCTCTGGGAAAACAGGTTTGGGTGTTGAAGACATATTAAAAGCAATAATAGAAAAGATACCTTCTCCAAAAGGAGATAAAGATGCACCCTTACAAGCTCTAATTTTTGATTCTGTATTCAATAATTTCAGAGGTATAATTTCCTATTTTCGCATATTAAATGGAACTATAACAAAGGGAGAAAGAGTAAAGTTCTTCCACACTCAAAAAGAATATAACGCAGATGAAGTAGGTGTTTTAAAATTAAAACCAGAGCCAAGAGCAAAACTTTCATGTGGAGATGTTGGATATATAATCTCTGGAATTAAAACCTCAAAAGAGGTTCAAGTTGGCGACACAATAACATCTGTTAATAATCCATGTAAGGAAGCAATTGAAGGATTTGAACAAGTAAAACCAATGGTCTTTGCTGGAATTTACCCAATAGATGCCGATGATTATGAAGAATTGCGTTCCTCAATTGAGAAATTACAATTAAATGACGCCTCTCTAACCTTTGAACCTGAAAGTTCCCTTGCCTTAGGTTTTGGATTCCGTTGTGGATTTTTAGGATTATTACACATGGAAATCATACAAGAAAGACTAACAAGAGAGTTTAACATTGACGTAATCACAACAGTTCCTAACGTAAATTATAAGGTATATACCACAAAACAAGAAGTTATAGATGTATATAATCCTTCTGGACTACCCGAACAAAACTATATAGAACATATTGAAGAACCCTACATAATTGCATCCATAATAACTAAGGCAGAATACATAGGACCCATACTTACTCTTTGTATAGACAAAAGAGGAATATTAAAATCCCAAACCTATCTAACTTGTGATAGGGCAGAAATTGTCTTTGAACTACCCTTAGGAGAAATAGTATTTGATTTTTACGATAAATTAAAATCAATATCCAAAGGTTATGCCTCCTTTGATTATCATCCTTATGATTTCAAACCTTCAAAACTATGTAAATTAGAAATACTCCTAAATGGAGATCCCGTTGATGCTCTTTCAACACTAACACATATAAACAATTCTTATTCTTTGGGCAGAAGGATGTGTGAGAAACTAAAAGAGTTAATCCCACGTCAGCAATTTGATATAGCAATTCAAGCAGCCATTGGTAGCAAGATAATTGCCAGAGAAACAGTAAAGGCAGTAAGAAAAGATGTAACAGCAAAATGTTATGGAGGAGATATAACTCGTAAAAGAAAGTTATTGGAAAAGCAAAAAGAAGGAAAGAAAAGAATGAGACAAGTTGGAAACGTTGAAGTGCCACAATCTGCATTCTTAGCTGTATTAAAATTGGATTAATTTTAAAAAAAAGAAAAAAATAATAAATTTAATAATAAATGATTATGATTTTTATAGTTCTTATTATCAGTATTGCCGTTGTTGTAATAAGTTATTTCTTTTTCAACTACAAGAAAAATGAGTCCTTAAACAAGGAAAAAATTACACTTATTCAAGGAAAGGAAAAAGAAAATGAAGAAATAAAGAAGGTAGTTATACCATTAGAGTTGCAAGCTTATGAACGCCTAACCCTATTTTTAGATAGGATGAATCCAAATAATTTAGTTTTGCGTTGCTATGAACCAAATATGGATACTAAATTATTAAAGGATGTTATGATAAAAAACATAAGAGATGAGTTTGATTATAATATATCTCAACAAATTTATGTTTCCTCTCAATTATGGGCAATGATAACCTCGGCAAAAGAAGAGATGATAAACACAATAAATATTGTGTATAACAATAAAGGCGAAAGCATAACTCCAACAGGCTTTGCAGGGGCGTTATTTGAACACTTTGCAGGGAAAAATAATCCTTTGGAGATGGCATTAGAAGTTTTAAAACAAGAAAGTAAAAAACGTTTTTTACAATAAATAAAATAAAATATTATATGACCGTAAGACAATTGGCTCAAGAGCTAAATATGAATATTATTTCAGGAGAAAAGGGATTGGATAACCCTATTGAAGGAGGCTATACCTCCGATCTATTAAGCGATGTTATGGGGAATAGTGAAATGGGACAATGTTGGATAACCCTACAAACTCATAAAAACATTATGGCAATAGCATCCCTAAAAGAGATTGCTTGTATTGTTTTGGTAAAAGGACTACTTCCTAATGACGATACTAAGCAGCAAAGTAATGAAGAAGGTATTCCAATTCTTTCAACCCAAAAAGAAACATTTGAAATAACAGGAGAGATATATTCCCTACTCAAAAAATAAATATGCACTCCTTTAAATCAGACTTGCATATCCACACTGTACTTTCTCCATGTGCAGATCTTGATATGAGTCCTACCAATATAATTGATAGAGCCAAGCAATTGGGTTTGCAATGTATTGGTATAACGGATCACAATAGCACTTTGAATGCAAAGGTTGCAAGAAAATTGGGAGAAAAGCAGGATATATTTGTCTTAATGGGTGCAGAGGTGACATCAAAGGAAGAGGCACATTGTTTATGTTTTTTTGAAAAAGAAGAAGAATTAGATTCCTTTCAAGTGTGGTTGGATGAAAAGCTACCAAAGATTGAATTGGATACAAATATATTTGGATACCAATTGGTGGTTAATGAAGAAGAAGAAATATTAGATGAAAAACCATACCTATTAATTAGTGCCATTGATGCAGATATTGAACAAATATATGAAAAAGTTCACTCTCTTAATGGCTTATTTATTCCTGCCCACATCAATAAACCAGCAAATAGTTTAATTTCTCAACTTGGCTTCATCCCACCTGATATTAAGGCAGACGCCTTTGAAATATCCAACCTTTCAATAAAGAATGAATTTATCAAAAAGAACGCATACTTGAAAAACTATCAGTTTTTGCAAGACTCAGATGCACATTTTTTGAGTGCATTAGGCTCTATGTATTGCAATTTTGTTATGGAAGAAAGGACCTTTGAAGAGTTTCGTTTGGCAATAAAAGGTATTGATGGAAGAAAAGTAGAGACAATAAAATAGAAAATAAAAAAATGACAGAACTATCACTTCACATTTTAGATCTTTTAGAAAATTCAACAGTTGTTAATTCCACTTTAATAAATTTGGATATTAAAGATAGCATTAAGGATAATGTATTTTGGTTTTGTATAACCGACAATGGAAAAGGTATGTCAAAAGAATTGTTGGAAAAAGTCACAGACCCATACACCACAACAAGAAAAACTCGTAAGGTAGGCTTAGGATTACCCCTAATTAAAATGAATGCCCTAAATTGTAATGGTACCTTTGATATTCAAAGTCAGGAAGGAAAAGGCACAAAGCTAACATTTGCTTTTGAACATAACAATATTGACCGCCCTCCTATGGGAGACTTTGCAGGAGTTTTTGTAATGACTATTGCCAATAATGAAAACATTCGCTTTATACTAAACTACACTACTGATAAGGATAGTTTTGTTTTTGATACCTTAGAGGTTAAAGAAGCATTAGAAGGATTGCCAATGAATAATAATGATGTTATGAAAATGCTAAAAGAGATGATAAATGAAAATCTCAAAGATATAGAGGCAAATGATTAAATTCCATATTTTATAATAAAGACAAAGAAAATACATTATAAGAAAAACAAATAATAGAATACTATGAGTTTAGAAGAAAAAATAAATGCAGACATAAAAACTGCTATGTTAAATAAGGAAAAAGAAAAATTAGAAGCATTACGTGCTATAAAGGCAGCACTATTACTTGTAAAAACAAGTAAGACTTCCTCAGAAACAATAACCGAAGAAGAAGAATTGCAGGTTTTAAAAAGATTGGTAAAACAAAGAAAGGAAGCTGCACTTATGTATAAGGAACAAAACAGGGAAGATCTATATAATGAGGAAGTATTTCAAGAAGAGATAATAGAAAAATATCTTCCAAAACAAATGGAAGAAGAAGAAATCAAAGTAGCATTAGAAAGAATAGTATCTGAAATAGGAGCATCTGGAATGAAAGATATGGGAAAGGTTATGAATATTGCTCAAAAGGAATTTCAGGGAAAGGCAGATAATAAGATTGTTTCTTCATTAGTCAAAGAAATTCTTTCAAAATAGTTCCCCTATTTTATTAATTCATTTTTTAGAAAAAAACCAAAAAGAAAAGAATATGAAATATAAAAGAATATTATTAAAGCTAAGCGGAGAGTCTCTTATGGGAGAGGGAGCATACGGAATAAGTCCTGATATGCTTAATCAATATGCTAATGAGATAAAACAAGCACACGATGCAGGATGTCAAATTGCAATTGTTATAGGAGGAGGAAATATTTTTCGTGGATTAAAAGCTGCAAGTCAAGGATTGGATAGAGTAAAGGGCGATTATATGGGTATGCTTGCCACAATAATCAACTCAATGGCTCTACAAGGGGAATTGGAAAAGCAAGGAATGAAGACCAAACTTTTTTCTGCCCTTTCAATAGAGCCTATATGCACAGAACCTTCAAGAGATAATATGATTGAGGCATTAAATCAAGGAAATATTGTCATTATTGGTGGAGGCACAGGAAACCCTTATTTTACTACTGATACAGCTTCTACTCTTAGGGCAATAGAAATAGGAGCTGATGCCATTTTAAAAGGAACAAGGGTTGATGGAATCTACACTTCTGATCCTGAAAAAGACTCCTCTGCAAAAAAATACTCATCCCTATCTTTTCAAGAGGCATTAGAAAAGCAATTAAAGGTTATGGACCTTACTGCATTTGCTCTTTGCCAAGAAAATAATCTTCCAATATACGTATTTGATATGAATACAAAGGGCAATTTACAAAAGGTAATTATGGGAGAACATATAGGCACTATTGTAAAATAAGGCATTGTCGGCAACCGACCGCCAAGCGGCTTTTATTAGTCCTTGCGGTCGACAACCGACCTTTATTTTGTTCTTGCCAAAAGTCTGGCTCTATAATTATAATCCTTAATCCGATAGGTAAATAAATGCCGCTTGGCAGAAGGAAGTGCTGCATTAAAAATAGATTCAAGGTGCTTTTAGGAATATTTTTATAAAAAACAATAGGGAAAAAAAATACACCATTTTTTAGCTTTTTCATTTTTAATTTTTTTTTAACATTTTCAACCCCCTTTTTTGACAAATTTTAACATAATTTCATCAAAAAAACACAAAATTTGACGAATTTTTAACATTTCACTCAATTTTTCAATTTTAGAGCTTCAAAATTTGTTAAATTTTTGCCAAATTATTAATCATCTAATCCTCAACACAATTCAAGCAAATTTCAATATAATTTTCTATATTTTTAATTAAAAAAAACAAAATCCTTATTTCACCAAAATAAAACGCTGTTTTAGTCTGCTAAAACGAAGAAATAATTTTCTAAAACCTCGTTTTATTTTTCTAAAACGAAGATTTGTTCAGAGATAACATATTAATAATTAAGCTATTATTTTATAAATACAAATGAAAATGAAATTTGGAAATATTAGAGCCTTATTGCCCTAAGAAAGAAACTTTGTTTCGGCAAAGATACAAAAAAGATTTGATAAATGCAAATGGCAATTTTCTGTTTTGAAGTTTTGGAATTTAACATTTGAAAGGAAAAATGTTAAATATTTTTTGAAATTAAATTTTTCATATATCAAAACAATGGGATTCATTCCATTGTAAAATTAATATTATACGCAAATAATGCTAATTTATTTAAAAAACAATACGGACAAAGGGATAAATCCCCTTATTATTGGCTATTTTACGTAACTTTTTTTTCTGATTGATATAATATTTATTAAAGAATCTTGAACCTTTTTATTAAAAAGTTGCAATAGGATGATTAGAAGAATCAGTTTCAATACCCAACTTTCCAAGTTCAAATTCATAAACTTCCTTATTACTAAAACAAGGACCAAAACAAACTTTTTCTACATTTGTTGCTGATAATGGAATATAGTCTATATATAATTGATGAAAATCATCATAACTATGTATTTTATTTTTATCATTTTCTGCATTTAATACTTTTATTAACCTACATTCTTGTTCTTCTTTAAAAGCTACATGTTTTACAAGATAACGCAAATCAACAAGAATTTTATCAACATTATCATCATCTTTTAAATTATTCTTAATATATGTTTGCATATCTTTTAATTTTTCATCAACATCTTGTAGTATATCATTATTTACTTCAATTTCTTTTCTTATTTCTTCTTCTTTTTCTATTCCTTTATCACGACAAAGCATATATTTTTCCTTTTGTCCTAAAGAAATTACTTTATTAGTTTTAGGGTCTATATAGATACATCGGAATAAAGTTAATTTTTCTTCTTTATCTGTTGATATTTCACTTGATAAATCTTTATTTTGATTATCGTCTAAACTTAGTTTAATTTTTAAATTAGAAGATATTAATTTAAATTCTTTATTAAAGAAATCTTTTTTGAAAATAATACTAACTCCCGTAGCCTCCTTTTCTGCACTCTCTTTACCATATAATCTAAATTGATTAAGACTATCAGTATTAAAAGTAAAACTACCAACAAAGGTCATGAGGTCTTCTTTAGAATTATCTTTCCCCTTATTAGTATAAATGCTATCTGTTTTTTCATTAAGATAGTCTTTTAATACTTTACCTTCACTTGGATCATTTAATTTATTTATAAGATGAAGATGAAATTTTTCATCTTTTCCATCAATCAATAAAGATCTTAATGTTTGATTATTTGTATAGTGGGCAATTTTATCTTCATTTACAAAAAGCAAATTTAAAATATAAAGTTCTTGTATATATAATTCTATATATTTTTCTTTTTTGTCTTTATCAATTATATTATTAATAAATTCTTTATAGACATAATCATTATCATGTTTAATTAATTTTTTAGCTATATGAAATTTACACTGTCTTTTATCTTTTTTTGATATTAAAAAGAATTGTAATACATCTAGTTTTCCTTTTTCAAAATATGTATATGCCTCATCATACTTTTCATTATTAAATTTATTTCCACATTGTTTGATTACAGCTTTTCCTTTATTGTCATATATTTCTTCAATATTTTTATTGTATTTTTTATTTAAATTTAATATTTCTATTGCTTTGTCGTAGCATATTACTGCTTCTTCATATTTTTTTAAGTTAGACAGAGCAACTCCTTTGTTATTATATATTCCAAAATAGTTTTTATTGATTCTTATTGATTCTTCATAGCATTTTATTGATTTTTCATATTCTCTTAATGTTAAACATAAATCACCTTTGTTCATATAAGCTTCAAAAAAGTTTTTATTTAAATTTATTGCTTTATCATAACATTCTATAGCTTCTGTATATTTTTTTAATTTAAATAAAACAAGACCTTTATTATTATAAATATCACAAGGGGTAGCATCAAATTCTATTGCTTTATCATAACACTCTATTGCTTCTGTATATTTTTCTAAATAAAATAAAACAATACCTTTGTTATTATATGAAACAGAGGTTGGTTTTATTGCTATTGATTTATTATAACATTCTATTGCTTCATAATATTTTTTTAAATCAAATAAAATAAGACCTTTATTATTATATGCTTCAAAATAGTCTGGATATAGTTTTATTGCTTCATCATAACACTCTATTGCTTTATCATATTTTTTTGATTTATATAAAACATTACCTTCATTATAATATTCTTGTGCTGTTTTGGAGTTTTTCATAATTCTTTTTCTTTTATGATTATACTGCAAAAATAGTTTTTTATTTGAGAAATAGGAAATTATTTCTTTGTTTTTTAATCTTTAATAAGGAAGATGCTTTATAGGGATAAGAGAAAAATTAGAAATCTAATTTTCCTGTTGCGAATTTTATTTTTTCTTCTTTTTGTATATTAGTTTGGAATTTTCCAACATTCTCTCCATTTGTTTTGCGTTGTTTAAAGGTTTTTTGAACT
>JAISIA010000036.1 GCA_031262295.1 Bacteroidales bacterium
AAAATTTGTTTGGATTATATTGATAATTAATAATTTGAAAAGCTGAAATTCCGTTAGGAAAAACAAAGGTCGGTTGCCGACAAATTTTGAATGAAATGTTAAAAAATGTTAAAATTTGGTCAAATTTTGATAAAATGATGTTAAAATTTATCAAAAAATGGGGTATGAAATGTTAAAAAAAATTGAAAATATAATATTTTAGGTCTTTAATTTGTGGAGTTAATTGGTAGTTATTGTATTTACATAGAAAATTATCTTTGTTTTATGAAAAATAAAACAGCGTTTTATTTTTATTGAATTATTAATGTATAAATGTAATACCAGACTTCCGCAAGGACAAAATAAAAGCCGCATTTATTTTTATCAGACAATAATAATTAATTTTCTTTTTAAATATAATTGCAATTATGTTAAGTTGGATGTAAAAAGATACCCTATTTTATTGTATTGTTTCTTTTGTTGTTATTGATAACTATATAAAGTTATAGGTAATATATTTATACAGCAATACTGCTCAAAAAAACATCACTCAATAATATCCAATATACAATAAAACTAATGTAAATGATGCTGATAACTGCTGTAAGTTTTATAGAAGTTTTAAAGCGTTCAATACCTTTTTCAAATATTTTTTGATCTTCTTTTTTTAAGCCCTTCTTAATTTTTGTTGCAGCAGTCCAAAAAAGATATGCCATAGCAAAAATTGGTGTTCCATATATAATAAACATTATTGCAAAAATTATGCTATTGTAATGAAAATAACAATTACGTAATATTCCATGCAAAATAATAATTGAAGAAATTATATAAAAAAATATTGCAAAAAGTTTTAGCCATTTTATATAGCTACGAAAAAGAGATTTTAATTTATCTGAAAATACCAATTTATTTTCATTATTAATAGAGTTATTCTCATTTAATTTATTTTCATCATTAAGGTTATTATCCTCAATTAAAGAGGAAATGTTTTGATTATTATTTTCCATTGTTTAAAATATTTGTTTAATAAGGGCAAAGATAATAATTATTTTATAATCTTTTACTCCACTCCCCTATTTGTATTTCCAAAAGTTTTAACGTTTTTTATATTAATTCTTAGTTTTATTTGTAAATTTGCAAACTTAAAAGTAATAACACTGTTTTTATGAGAAAAGGAAATACTTACGGAACACATAGGGTTATTGAACCAAAAGGAACCCTTCCACAACCAGCTCAAAGGTTGGATAATACAATGGAGATATATGATAATGAACTATTGATTGAAGTAGATACATTAAATATTGATTCTGCCTCCTACACACAAATAAAGAATGCTTGCAACTCTGATGGAGAGAAAATGCAAGAGATGATTCTTTCAATTGTTGAGCAAAGAGGTAAGATGCAAAACCCTGTTACAGGTTCAGGTGGTATGTTAATTGGTAGGGTAAAACAAATTGGAGAAAACTTTAATAATCCAACAAAGGTAAAAGTTGGAGATAAGATAGCAACACTTGTTTCTTTATCACTAACACCATTAAAGATAAATAAGATAAAAAAACTTTCTCCCTCTTCTGATCAAGTAGATATTGATGGAGAGGCTATATTGTTTGAAAGCGGTCTTTTTGCTGTATTGCCACAAGATATTAATGAAAGATTATCCTTAGCAGCCTTAGATGTTGCAGGTGCTCCTGCACAGGTTGATCGTTTAGTTAAGAAAGGAGATACAGTTTGTATAATAGGTGGAGGAGGAAAAAGCGGTGTTCTTTGCTCCTATCAGGCTATGAAAAATGTAGGAGAAAATGGTAAGGTTATTGTTGTTGAATACTCCAAAGAAAATGCACAAAGAATAAAGGATTTAAACTTAGCTACCGATGTTATTATTGCAGATGCAACCGATGTTATGGATGTTTATCAAAAGGTAATGGACATAACAGGAGGAAAAGGTGTTGATGTAACAATTAATAATGTCAATGTGCCTTCAACAGAGATGACCTCAATACTAATAACAAGACAAGAAGGTGTTGTATATTTCTTTTCAATGGCAACATCTTTCTCAAAGGCTGCCTTAGGTGCAGAAGGCGTTGGAAAAGATATTACACTAATAATAGGTAATGGTTATGCAAAAGGACATGCTGAACTAACATTAAACATTCTTAGAGAGAGTAAGCCAATTAGAGAATTGTTTGAAAAACTCTATGTATAATGTTATATAAATAAAAAAAACACAAGTATTAGTAATTAAAAAAAACAATAAGAATATGAATAGTAGAAATAGAAGGAAAGAATTGTTTCCTAACGTTACCGACGAGCAATGGAATGATTGGAAATGGCAGGTAAAAAATAGGATAGAAACTCTTGAAGAGTTAAAGAAATACATTAACCTTACTCCACAAGAGGAAGAAGGCGTTAGAAAGTCATTAAAAACTCTTAGAATGGCAATAACTCCTTATTATCTTTCTTTGATAAATCCAGATAATAAGAATTGTCCTGTTAGAAGACAAGCCATACCAACAGCTGCTGAGGTTTATCAATCTCCTGCTGATTTATTAGACCCTTTGCATGAAGACGAAGATTCTCCTGTTGCTGGTTTAACTCATCGTTATCCAGATAGAGTTCTATTCCTAATTACAGATATGTGTTCAATGTATTGTAGGCATTGTACCAGAAGAAGATTTGCAGGACAAAATGATGCAGATGTTCCTTCTGAAAGAATACAAAAAGCAATTGACTATATTGCAGCAACACCTCAGGTAAGAGATGTACTTCTTTCAGGTGGAGATTGTCTTATGGTTAGCGATAAAATGCTTGAATCAATCATTGAAAGACTAAGACAAATTCCTCATGTTGAAATAATACGTCTTGGTTCTCGTACTCCTGTTGTTTGTCCTCAAAGAATAACAGATGATTTAGTTAATATGCTTAAAAAATATCATCCAATTTGGTTGAACACTCATTTTAATCACCCTAATGAATGTACTCCTGAGGCTATAGAGGCTTGTGCTAAGTTGGCAAATGCAGGTATTCCTTTGGGAAATCAATCTGTCCTTCTTCGTGGAGTAAATGATGATGTTAGAGTAATGAAAAAACTTGTTCAGGATTTAGTTCGTATGAGAGTTAGACCTTATTATATATATCAATGTGATCTTTCTATGGGATTGGAACATTTCCGTACTCCTGTTTCAAAAGGAATAGAAATAATAGAAAATCTTCGTGGTCACACCTCTGGTTATGCTGTTCCAACCTTTGTTGTTGATGCTCCCGGCGGTGGAGGAAAGACTCCTGTTATGCCTCAATATGTAATATCACAATCACCCGGCAGAGTTGTACTTAGAAACTTTGAAGGTGTTATAACAACATATACAGAGCCAGAAAACTACCCTAATGAATGTGAATGCGATATTGACTTCTTAAAGGATGAAGTTATAGAAAGAGAAGGTGTAGCAAGCCTATTAAATGGTGATAAACTATCATTAGAACCTTCAATTTTGGCACGTCATCAAAGAATAAAGAAATAGATAATAATAAAATAAATTTTTTTCCATTGCCTTTTATAGATGAAATACTAAAATATAAGAGTGTATCTTTTGTAGGAATGGAAAAGAACACAGGAAAGACCCAAACGCTTAACTATGTATTAAAGCGTTTGGGGCTTTTTTATGAGAAGAAGATTGGTTTAACCTCAATAGGTATAGATGGAGAAAAAGAAGATATACTCCACAAGACCTCAAAGCCTGAAATAATTATAAATCCCAATACAATATTCGTTACAGATAGGACACTATATAGGCAAAAAGAGGTTGTATCCGATATTTTATATGTAACACAAAGACGTACTGCCTTAGGAGAGATAGTATATGCTGAGGCAAAAACCAAAGGCAAGGTATTGCTTAGTGGTCCTTCTACTACAAAATGGTTAAAAGAAGTAGTTGAAAAACTAAACTCTTTGGGTTGTGATATTGTTTTAGTTGATGGAGCTTTGGATAGAAGAAGTCTCTCCTCTCCTCTTATAACCGATGCAATGATACTTTCAACAGGTGCTGTCCTATCCCGCAGTGAGAAAATAATAGCTAAGAAAACATACCTTTTATACCTACTTACCCTTTTAGAAAAGACTGAATTGTCCAACAAATTAATGGATATAGATAATGGAATATATTCTATAACAGATAATGAAGAGATAATTCCTTTAAATATTCCTTCAACTCTAATGATAGAAAGCTATAAGGATGTGCTGTTTTCTTATGGATATAAACTTTTTATCTCGGGAATAATTACAGATAAACTTCTATTATGGCTAAAAATGCAGAAAAATGTGGAAAATATAGAGATTATCGTAAAGGATTTCACAAAGATATTTTGCTCTAAGGAGGCTTTGGATGGCTTTTTTCATAAAGGAGGAAAGCTAAAAGTTGTATATCCCGCCAATTTAATTGCAATAACAGTTAATCCATTTTCTCCCTCCAATGGCTATCATTTAAACTCTGATAACATAATTAAAGAATTAAAAAAATACATAAAAGACATCCCAATATACAATATAATTAAGTCGGCAACCGACCTTTATTAGTCCTTGCGGAAGTCTGGCAGTATTCTTATATACCTATAATTCAGCACGCCTAAAACGAAGATCTAAGAAATTATTTCTTAGTTTTAGAAAATATAACCAGACTTCCGTTAGGAGAAATAAAAGTCGGTTGCCGACAAAACGAAGATTTATTTTGGCTAATTAAAGAGTTTGACAAATAGATATATACAATTGCGTTTTTTTGTCGTATAAATGTATAAGTGATACGGGGGTATCGTTATCTTTTATTTCAAATATTGTATTGTTTTTGTCATTTATTGTAATGTAGAAAGTGTTTAGATTATTAGCTATCCCCTTCCCTGTACATTTTAAGTATGCTTCCTTAATTGTCCATATCCTTGTGAAGAGTTCATCTTGCAAGTTCTCATCTTCTATATTTTCTAATAAGGAACATTCTTTATTATGGAAAAAACGTTTTACAATTTCTTTTTTATACTTTCTTTTCTTTTCTATATCAATACCTATATCTGTATTTGAAAAGGCTATTGCTATGAAATTTTTGGTGTGAGATAGGTTAAAGAAAATATCTTTATTATTAATAAAAAAAGGTTTTCCATTTTCTTTATACCCAATAGAGGGAGAGAATGAAAAACCTTTTTTATTGAAAGTATGAATCAATAATTTCTTTGCCCAAAGGGAAATTTGCCTATTAAGAGAAAGTGTTTCTTCCTTACCAAAAAGCTCTAATGCTTCATTAATTGTATAGACAAAATATTCCAAAGAGGAAAAAATTAATTTACATCCAATAGTTCAACTTCAAATATTAGGGTACTTCCAGAAGGAATTATTCCAACAGAAGCATCACCATAAGCTAAATCAGCAGGAATATAGAACTTATATTTACTTCCTACATTCATTAGTTGCAAACCCTCTGTCCAACCTTTTATAACCTGATTAAGCGGAAAAGATACTGCTTCATTTCTTAATACAGAAGAATCAAAAACATCTCCATTTAATAGTGTGCCATGATAATGTACATTGACAACATCTGATGCAAGAGGTTTCTTACCATTACCTTCAATCAAGACTTCATATTGCAAGCCGCTTGGAGTTTGTTTAATTCCTTCCTTATTTATGTTTGCTTTCATAAACAAAGCTCCCTCTTCTCTTGCCTTTAAGCCTTCTTGCTTTTGTCTTGCTTGCTTTTTATCTTGCATTTCTGTTTGCCACTTTTGCATTATGCTATTCTTTTCTTCTTCTTTTAGCAATTGAGGACATTTTCCCTCAGATGCCAAACGCATAGCCTCCATCATAATGTCAATATCCAAATCATAGCCTTCTCTTAGAAAACTATTACCTATGTCCTCTCCTATTATGAAGCTAACCTTTTCTTTTTCGTTTCTTAGTTCCATTTATTATTTTTATTAAGTTTTTTTAATACTATATTATAAACTAAAAATAGGATAAATTATTTTACTATTGTTAGTTCGTCAATAATGTTTTTAGCTCCTGCAAACTTATCTATTATGAATAATACATAGCGTATATCCACATTAATTGTTCTTTGCAATTGAGGTTCAAAGGCTATATCTCCACTCATTGCTTCCCAGTTTCCATCAAAGGCTAACCCTATTAGTTCTCCTTCTGCATTTAGTATAGGAGAGCCTGAATTACCTCCTGTTATATCATTATTTGAAAGAA
Organism: Bacteroidales bacterium; assembly: GCA_031262295.1. Lineage (GTDB taxonomy): Bacteria > Bacteroidota > Bacteroidia > Bacteroidales > P3 > UBA10566. The sequence continues at coordinate 6,206 of JAISIA010000036.1, forward strand.
AACAAGTGATAATTTTTCCTTCCTTATCAGCATAAGGACCATAGTCTTTACTATTAAATAAACTCTTTAATTTTGATGGAACAATAAATTCTGTTGATTGAGGATCTTCTTTTTCCATTACACCTTCCAAATGTGTAACAAAGTCGTAGTGTATTGCATCAGCAGGATAATAATCCAAAACTTGTCCGTAGGTCATTCTTAGAGTAAAGTTAGCATCTGGATATTGTACTAATGAAGGATCCATTTCTCTTAGAGCAGAAACAAATTTCTCTCTTGCAACTGCAAGTTGTGTCTCTGCCATTTGTGCTTGACGTTGATCGGAGGTCATTAGATAGAATGCAGAAAGAGCAGTTTGTGCAATAATATCTTTTTTAAGTTTCTTTGTCTTTGGATTCTTCATAAACTTATCAAAGTTTTCCTTATTTGCAAATACACTTTCTTCAAATGCCTTTTCAACAAAAGCATCTATATTATTATCAAATTTCTTTTTTAATTCTTTATCAACATATCCATCCTTATCTACATCTGCTAACATTGTAACTAAACAACGGAATAAACGTTTTTCTGTTTCTTGATCGTAAGTTGTAAAATGTTCATCCCCTACTTGCTTTATTCTTTCTATGCTTTTTTCATATAGGGAATCTTTCTTGTTTAACATCTCTAAACGCATTGTTGTTTGGAAAGCAATTAAGGAACGTTTATTTGCTAAAAGCCCAAAGTTGGCATACCATGCATATTTTGTAGAAGGAAGTTCTCTTATAATATTGTTTGCATTGTTTATTTCATGTAGAATATCTCCATATTTTTCTGAACGTTTTGGATCTTCACTTAACCATTTTGCTAAACGATCTTCTATATCCTTTTTCTTTTGATATACATTCAATCTTTTCAATCCTCTTAATTGTCCTTTTCTGTTTTTCCATAAATTCATATATCCAGCATAATCGTTGGCATATATTAGTTGTATCCTTGTATCCTTATCCATCATTTCCTTCATTGTTGGAAGCATATATTCACCTGCTTTAACCAAGTTAGGGTCTATAATATCTATAGTATTGGATACTTCTCCTGAGGTCATATATCTTTCTGTTGTTCCGGGATAACCCCATATCATAGTAAAGTCTCCTTTTTCTACACCTTTTAAACTTATAGGTAAATAATGTTTAGGTGTATATGGAACATTTTCCATTGAAAACTTTGCTGGGTTATTATCCTTATCTGCATACACTCTAAATATAGAGAAGTCTCCTGTGTGACGAGGCCACATCCAATTATCTGTATCTCCTCCAAATTTACCTATCGCAGCAGGTGGAGCACCAACTAAACGAACGTCTGTATAGACTTGATAAATGAACATGTAGTATTCAGCTCCTTCAAAGAAAGGTTTAATTTCAACTAAGTATTTTCCATTTTCGGAATTCATTGCTTTAAGTTCTGCTATTCTCTTTTGAATATCATCACTTTTTTGTTTTGAATTAGTGAAATTATCCTTATAGTCTTTCAATACCTGTTTTGTTACATCTTCCATTCTAATAAGGAAAGAAACTGTTAGATCTGGTATAGGAATTTCTTCTGTTAGACTTTTAGCCCAAAAGCCATTATTTAGATAATCGTGTTCTAAGGAGGATTGACTTACTATTGATTCGTAGCCACAATGATGGTTGGTAAAAAGTAATCCTTTTGGAGAAACAATCTCTCCTGTACATCCTCCTTCAAATTGAACTATGGCGTCCTTTAAAGAAGAATTATTAATACTGTATAATTGCTCTGCTGTAAGTTTTAAACCCATTTGCTGCATAGTAGCATAATTTAGGTTCTTAAAAAACATTGGCAACCACATACCTTCATCAGGCTTAGGTGCATTTTTTGCAAATGTCATCGTTGTTATCATTAATAACAATAGCATTGTTGTTGTAATTCTTTTCATCTTTCTATTAAAATTTTAATTTATGTAATTTTTATATATATTGCTTACTTATTCTTTTGTATTATAATAAATAGTTTGTTTTAATTATTAATGTATCTTAAATATGAATACATATCTTTTTGAAATACCTTTTGAGCAACCTCTTTTATATCCTTTTCACTTATTTGTTCTATAACTTTTTGAGTTGTTTTCAATGAATCTATCCTATCATAGTTTAGTATAGACTTACCCATAGATATAACTTCATTTTGATTATTTTCATATTGGATGAATAATTGCCCAATTAATTGCTCCTTTGCTTTCTTTAAAGCAGAAGGAGAAATTGTTTTATTACAAAAAACATCCAATTCATCCTCTATTAATTTAAGTGTTTTGTCTATCTTTTCTTTATCTGTTGCAGCATAAACAGTAAATAATCCTGTATCAAAATAAGAAGTATATGAACTTTCCAAACAATAGGTAAAGCCATACTTTTCTCTAATGTGCATATTTAAACGTGAGTTCATTGCACCACCACCAACTATATTGTTAAGCAAAGAAAAAGGTATCCTATACTTACTTTTGTAACCAAAGGCTATATTTCCTAATATTAAATGCACTTGTGAGGTATCTCTTTTTATAATCTTATCTTTTGGAGAATATCCTTTAAAATTCCTTCTTCTAATTGGGGTGTTATCAGTTATTATATCCCCAAAAAATTTCTCACAAAGCAAAACCCATTTACTAAAATCAATACTACCTATTGTTGATATTACCATAGAAGAAGTTTTATAATTCCTCTTTACAAAGTCTTTTAACTTATCGCTATTAAAACTCTCAACACTTTTTTTGCTACCAAGAATATATTTTCCCAAAGGATGATTATCAAAAACCAAATTATCAAAATCATCATAAATCAATTCCGAAGGGGTATCCTCATAAGAGTTTATCTCATCCAAGACAACAAGTTTTTCCTTATCCAATTCCTTTTGTGGAAAGCAACTATTGAAAACTATATCTGAGAATAAATCCAATACCTTTGGATAATATCTATTCAAAAACGTAGCATAAATGCAGGTTTCTTCCTTAGTTGTGAAGGCATTTAGCTCTCCTCCCACTCCATCAATACTATTTAATATGTGAAAGAACTTTCTCTTTTTTGTTCCTTTAAATATACAATGCTCTATAAAGTGAGCTATACCATTTTCATCATCTTTTTCATCTCTTTGTCCAACATTTATTGTTATAGCACAATGAGAAACTTCTGAAAGAGTTGAACGATGAACCAGACGAATGCCATTTTTTAATGTGTGTCTTTTATATGGAAATTCAGTTATTTGTTTCACCTTAGGTGTTATTTGTTTTTTGAGTTTTGAAATAGCTTTTTCTATTAAAAAAAAAGAAAACTAACGAGAAATGATTTGAAATCCTCTATCTCCGTATTTTTTTATTATGTTTTTTAGAGCATAATTTGCCTCACCCATTGTTCTTTTTGAACTATAAGAAACATAGTATTTAGTTTTTCCTTCAACTATTCTATTAATAATATATGCATCGTAACCTAAACTTCTTGCTTTTCTTGCCAGTTGTTGAGCTTGTGAAACATCGTCAAATATGCCTCCAACAACATCAAAGCCCATTCGGGAGGCTCTTTGCATTAATATAGGAGTTGAATAGTCTATTTCAGCACTTGGTTTAGGAGGATTATCCTTTTCTCCTGTTGGTTTTAAAGGTTTTTCTTTCTTTATTGAAGTCTTTTTATTATTAGTATTATTTTCTGTTTTTGCAATCTTATTTTGTGAAGAAACTTCTTTTTTCTCCTCTTTCTTAATTTCTTCTTCTTTTATTGGAATTTCCTCTTGAATAATCTCATTATTTAAGGTATCCTCCATAATAATCTCTTGATTATATATAGCATTTATTTCCGAAGAAGGACTTTCAACAGGTATAACAACTACCTTAGGTGTTTTCGTTTCACATCTTGGAGTTATATAATAGGATAGTCTATCATTTAATGGTTTTAATTGTTTTATATCCTTTGTCCAACACATATAATATCCCAAAGATAATCCTCCTTGAACTAATAATGCCAAAAGTACAATAACGAAAACAATATTCCAAATCATCCTATTGCGTTTTCTATGTTGCTTTCTTAACTTTTTCTCTTTCTTTGCTTGCTTTTTTAATAGCTTACGATATTTCTTAGAGTTCTTATGGTTGAATTTATTTAAGTCAGAAGTTTCTGCCATTTCTTCATCCTCTAATGATTCTTCATCTTCTTCTTTTGTTTGCTCATCTATTATAGGAGTTTCCTTATCTTTCTTTATGGAATTTTCCTTTTCAACAAACTCTATTTCCTTATTAGTATTTGTTTCTATATCTAATTTTTCCCTATTTTCTGTATTGTTTTCATCATTTTGTGAAACCTCTTCCTTAATTTCTATATTAATTTCTTCATTCTTTGAAGAAGTTTCATCCTTTTCATATAGGTTTATTACAATTTTTTCTTCCTCTTGCTTACTTGGAATAATTGGTTCTTCTATCTTTTCTTCTTTGGTTTTAATAGGTGTAATATAATCCCCTTGATTAAAGGTTTTAACTTGCTTAATTGTAGAAAAAGCAAAGGCATTATCTAAAAGATTTAACCCCTCCTTAGGAGTAAAGCTATACCCTTTACCTAAATTGTTCTTTGAAAGCGTCCCCAACTCTCCTATATTGCAAGATGAAGAAGACAAAATCCTATCTATTATACTTTGACAATATTCATTAACCCATCTTTTTGCAGTATCCAAAGAAATAAATTCTTCCTTAGATAAAGCCTCAATGAAGGATTCATCATTTTGAAATTCATTATAAAAAGATATTGTCTTACTTGGAGGTGTTAGTGTATGCGTTATAGGACTTATAGAAGCAGGTTGATAATTTACTCTAAAAGTTCCAATTAAAGGAAGTTCTAAAACATCATGTTCCTTTAAATATTCCAATAAATTCTCCGATATATTCATTTTCTTATCTTTTTATATTACAAATTCTTTTTTACGTTTATTTTCCTAAAAGTGTTTCATTATAAAGTCATTTACCCTTTGTAAATCTTCATAAGTATCAACACCTATCGTTTCTTTTTCTGTTATGGACATCATTATCTTATAATTGTTTTCTATCCACCTTAATTGCTCCAAAGCCTCTATATTTTCCAAATAACTTATAGGCAAACTAACAATTTGTTTTAAGACCTCCCTCTTATATGCATAAAGTCCAATATGCTTATAGTAAATTCCTTCACTAATAGCTTCTTCTAATGTTTTATCACGATAATAAGGCAGAGGGGAGCGTGAAAAATAAATTGCATACCCTTTCCTATTACAAACAACCTTTACCACATTAGGATTATTTACTTGCTCAACTTCTTCTATTTTTTTCCTTAATGAACAAATCTCAACATCTTCATCCTTAAAAGGCAAAATAACTTTCTCTAAAATATCCCTATCAATTAGTGGTTCATCTCCTTGAATATTTACAACAATATCATACTTTTCCCCATTGTTTTCCAATATTCTTATAGCCTCTTCCACCCTTTGAGTTCCATTTTTGCAATTTAAAGAAGTCATTAAAGCATAATATCCATTTTCAATTGCACAATTGTAAATATCCTTATGGTCAGTTGCAAGAACAACCTTATTGAATAATCCACTTTTAGTTGCACCTTCTAAAACCCAAATAACCATTTCTTTTCCACAAATCTTCTCTAAGGGTTTATTGGGCAAACGTTGTGAGGCATACCTTGAAGGAATTACTCCCAATATCCTCTTTTCATTATTTAATATATTATCTTTTTCTACCTTGTTTTCCAAAGTTTTATCTTTAAATTGTAATGACTATTTAAATAATCCATTTATTTGGGCATCTATCTTATCAACCAAAAATTCCAAGTCTTTCTTATTATTGGAAAAATCCAAGTCATCTACATTAATTATCATTATTTTTCCATCCTTATATCCCTCTGCCCAACTATTATATCTCTCATTTAAAGAGGAAATATAGTCCAAACGTATGGCACTTTCATAATTTCTACCCCTTCTTTGTATATTTCTTATAAGTGTTGTTACAGATGCCTTTAAGTATATTATTAAGTCGGGTGGAGAAATGAAAGAATTTACAAGTTCAAACAAAGATATATAGGTTTGATAATCCTTAGTTGCCATAAGTCCCATAACATGAAGGTTGGGTGCAAATATATAAGCATCTTCATATAAGGTCCTATCCAAAATAGTAGAAGAGAATTTCTTTCTATGCTCCAATATATTTCTAACCCTACTATTTAGAAAATAGACTTGAAGATTAAAGCTCCAACGAGCCATATCATCATAAAAATCGGTGATATATGGATTATTATCTATTTCTTCTGAGATTTGTTTTAACTTAAATTTCTTTGAAAGAAGTTCTGTTAAAGTTGTCTTACCACTACCTATATTTCCTGCAACAGCTATGTGCATATTCTTTTTTTTATCTTTTTATTTATCTTAATCTATCAGATGATTTAACCAATCTTTCGTCCTTTTTTATAGCTCTTTGCGCTAACATAAAAAGTCCCAACTGCAATAGAGGAAGCAATAAGGAAATCTTATTATATGAAACTACTGGTTGGGAATATAGTTGTGCTATTTGTTTTTCTAAGCCATCAATTTTAACAAATATTGCAACGGCTATATATATTGCCAAAAGCAAGACTCCTGCTGAAACAATTTTGATTTGCAATGGACGATTCTTGTATAGGAATATGGAAACTAAGGCAATAAGAATTATACCGCCTTGAAGAAAAACTAAACTCCAAGCATTAGAAACTTGAACAAATTGAGTTGCATCGTCAATTGTTTGTTGTGGTTTTAATAATCCATATTGTTGAACGGTAGTTTCCGACTTAAATTCAAATGAAAATGTTGCAAGAGGGAAGAAAAAGGAGGCAACAGAAACTATTATTATGAAAACCAACCATAAGGTTTGAACACGTTGTATCATATTTTTGTATATTAATTTATAATTATATCAATTTACCTATATTTTTTAATTGAAAAAAGACTTAAATAAAAGACTTTTTTCCTTTCTTTACAAAGGGCAAAGTTAAAACAATTATCTTAAAAAAATAAATCTTTGTTTTAATTTTTCTCAAACGAAGAAATAATTTTCTAAATCTTCGTTTTAATTTTATAAAACGAAGAAATAATTTTTTAAAACGCTGTTTTAATCTTGTTGAAATATAGAAATATAAGAAGGCTACCCTAAGTTCCGACCCGCAACGGGCATTTATTCATTATCAGATTAATAATTTATAAGAAGATACCCCTAAGTTCCGTTAGGAAAAGTAAAGGTCGGTTGCCGACTATTTTAGATTGTTGAAGAAATTATCAAAAACTGAGAATATATAAGAAAGTTTTTCATCATCAATTCCGGGATATACTCCAATGAATATTGTATTATTCATTATATAGTCTGTGTTTTTCAACTCTCCAAACACTCTATAATTAATATCATTATTGATAAAGGCAGGTTGTTTTGTTATGTTACCTGCAAATAATTGACGAGTTAGTATTTTTTTCTCTTCCAAATATTTTGCTAAATCCTTCCTATTAAACCTCTTGTTCTCTCTTACAGAGAAAGGAAAACCAAACCATGAAGGATCAGATTTCTCTGTTGCCTTAGGTAATATTATATATTCTTCATATTGTTTTAGATTGGCAAAAATTTTAGAAAAATTCTCTTTTCTTTTTTCTATAAATGAAGGTAGTTTTTTTAGTTGAGCAACTCCAATTGCTGCTTGCATATCGGTTAATTTTAGGTTATAACCTATGTGAGAATAGACATACTTGTGGTCATAGCCCAAAGGGAGATTGCCATATTGGGCATCAAAACGATGATTACAACTATTATCCTTTCCCGGATTACAATAGCAATCCCTACCCCAATCTCTTAGGGAAATAATTATTTTTCTTAGCAAACCATTTTGAGTAAGGACTCCCCCACCTTCACCCATTGTTATATGATGTGCAGGATAGAAGCTCGTTGTTGCAATATCGGAAAAAGTACCTACCATTTTCCCGTCATATTTTGAACCAACAGCATCGCAACAATCCTCAATTAAGAAAAGGTTATGTTTTTTTGCAAAGGAGGAAATGTAGTCTAAGTTGAATGGATTACCTAAGGTGTGAGCAAGAATTATAGCTTTTGTTTTTTCAGATATTGCATTTTCTAAGGAAGAAACATCAATATTTAGGGTCTCTAACTCTACATCTACAAACAGAGGTGTTAATCCATTTTGAATAATTGGGTTTATTGTTGTTGGGAATCCTGCTGCAACGGTTAGTACTTCATCACCTTTTTTTAGTTTTTTTTCGCCCATTAGTGGTGAGGTCAAAGCTGATATTGCTAAAAGGTTGGCAGAAGAGCCTGAATTTACCAACATACAATATTTTTGTTGCATAATTTCTGCAAATTCTCTTTCAAACCTATCGGCATATCTTCCACTTGTTAGCCAGAAATCCAATGAGGCATCAACCAAAGAGATTAATTCTTCTTCATCAAATACTCTTGCGGCAAATGGAATTAAGGTTTTTCCTGCTTCAAATTTTGAGTTAGTAAAATTAGTTTTGTAGTATTCTTCAATTAGTTTTAACACTTCTGTTCTATCCATAGCAAGAATTTTCTTCTTTTATTTAATCACTTCAATCACTCCATTAAATTCCACATTCCTTGTTATGCCTCGTCCAACAAATTTGAAGAAATATGTTCCCGCAGGAGTGTTTGTCTTTGCTGGATCCCAAGCCTCTTCATCTGAACGAATATCTTGACGGAAGTAAATCCTCTTTCCGTTACGATTATATATTGTAAGTTCGTTATCAGGATATGCTTGACCTTCTACCAAATTTTTTAATATAAATACATCATTTATTCCATCTCCATTAGGAGTAACAACTGTTGGAGCAATTAATCTATCGTTTATTATGGATATTATTTTTGATATTGTATCATGACATTCGTATTTATTACCACTTGGAGCTATATTTACGCTATAAGCATCCAATGTTACATTATAATCTCCTGCAACATTATATCCCGGAACAGGCATCCAGCGATAAGAAGGTTCAAATCCGAATACATTTTCTCTCAAATCATTCATTTTTGTTCCTTGAATTTTCCAATGATATTGATTAATTGGATCATTAGGCGTTGTTAGGTTTATAAAATTCACCACAGGATTTCCAACAGAAGGATTTATAGGTTGCCATCCAAAGTCAGCTGTTGGGCTTTTATATACGTGTATAAAGTTGGTTTGAATAATTGAATCTACGCATCCAAATTCAGAAGTAACTTTTAGTTTAAGGTCGTATGTTCCATAAGGGAAAGAAAAAGAAGGTTCCACTTCATTAGATTTAAATTGTCCAACCGTCCATTCAGTAATGTCGGCATTAGTTGAACGACTCATTAGTTGAAATTCCAAAGGCTCACATCCTTCAAGATGAGGCTGACTCATATTAAAGGCAGCCAAAGCAGCAGGATGTACAATAAGGTCTATACTATCTGTACCATAGCAAGCAAGTCTATTATTTTTATTTACTACTTGTGCAACGTAGGTTAGCCTTGAATCGGAATTTTCTGATGACATAGCCATAATTGTTTGTGTTGTTTCACCTCCCGGCTCCCAAATATATTCTGATGCATCTGGATTACCAGCATCCAAACGAGTACCAAAACCTTCACATACGGCTATATCATCTCCTAAATCCACAACAGGAGTTTTTACAACATTTAATGATGTTGCAGTATCCCAAACACAACCCCATTCATCAATAAGTCTAATTGGATAACGGAAATTTCCACTTGTATCAATAGGAGGATTTATATCTATTTCGGTATTTGACCGATTTGTAGCAAAAGGTCCATCTAAATACATCTCTTTCATACCAACTTGATATTCCCAATCTGTGGCACCTGCAGTTTGAAGTTCCAAATCCCACCAAAATACCCAACCATTATCTATGCCATAATTATCAGTTAATTTTAAAATCCATTGACCATTTAAAGGACAACCAACTAATGGTTGAAACCCATTAAGATCTATTTGATCATAACTTCCCTGAGGAGCATTTTGTAAAGGAGTTTGATAATAACCTATTGTATCTGTTGTATTAGTAGAATCAGCTATACCTGAATGTACAAAAGCAGTATTTCCTAAAATTCCTCTTGCACCATTTAAATATTGATTAGAAAAACAATATGTCCACCCCACTCCTGGTGCATTTTGAGGATTATTAGGATCACATCCTTGATCAGTATCAATAGGAACTCCCAAAAAAACTCCTCCTCCTGATTGATATTTTAATGTCACTCCTTGTCCATTGGGACATATTAATTCAAACACAAGGTCTCCAATATAAGAATGTTCTAAATTCATACATATACTTACAAATTCATCCAAACTTTGAAGAACAGCCCCTGTTGGAAATTTATCAAAAGTTACAGGCACTTCAAAGTAACCAGGAGGACAATCATCCCCATCAGGAATAAAGACTATTGAATCTGTTCTTTGTTTTTCTCCTATATCGGGATGAATAGAATCTAATTTTATTGAATTATTAGGACCATAACCAACAGTGTAAAGAAAACTTTCTCCTGAACACATATCTGGAATCACATCCACAAACTTAACAGGATTTTGAGCAGGTCTTACACGTGCTCCAAGAACATTCTTGCTAAAGCATCCTCCATTATTAGTATCATAAACAGTAATTCCTAAATCATAACCACGCATACTTGTCCATTTATATGTAGTTGTGGTATTAAAATAAACAGTATCCAAAGAATTTTCTCCATCAAAAAAGTTCCAATAAAATATACATGCTGAATCAGATTGATGATAATTTATATCATTTTCAGGAAATGAAGTCTTAGCAACCAATTCTACAGAATCTCCAAAGCATATATCAATAGCTTGATATTTAACAATAGAATAATTTATACTATCTGCTGCCCACAAAGTATCTATACAATCCTTTACAGGGAACTGAACCTTTGATCCATCAGGCATAAATTTATAGAAAAAAGTATCTAATCTACTCATAGGTGTTTGACAATAAGGAACACAACTTATTTGTGCTGCAAAACCTTGTGCACTATTATTTGATGTTAATTGAACAGTTATACATCCAGAAGTATCATTTGTAAATGCAGTGACTGTTTCACCCAATAAATATGTATCATTAAAATAAGGAATATTAGCATTTGTTACAAAAAATTGAGCAGTTGTATCCTTACCTGAATATAACTTTACTTTATCAGAAGCATCAATATTAAATGCATTAAAAGTTAATGATATTCTTGAATTGGGTTGAGAAGGGCATATCGTTCTCCAAAGATTAGTTCCAGAAGTATAATTTCCTGTTGGACCTCCATCATCATAAATAAAGCCATCACAACTATAAATCGTTGTTCCATTTTGTGATTCTGACAATAAAAAACTTTGAGCATTTATGCACAAAGGAAGTAATGTCAATATGGTTAGTAAGGATAAAATTATTGTTTTTTTCATAAAAAAATTATTTTTTTTCAATTGCACAAATTTATAACATATTTTTCAAATAAAGATAAAACATATCTCATTTTATTTGTATGCTTATCATAGAATACCATAAAAAAATTAAAATAGTAAGTCAAATTGTAAGAAAAATGGGGAAAAAAGAAAAAAAAATTAACTTTGCATTCTAATATTTTTATACAAAACAACTATGAATTTTAATGTAGTTAAGGGAACAAGAGACTTTCTTCCCCAAGAAATGAACAAAAGAAATTACATTTTTAACACCATAAAAGAAGTTTTTCTTCTTCATGGTTTCTCTCAAATTGAAACTCCTGCCATGGAAAATCTTTCAACTCTTATGGGAAAATACGGAGAGGAAGGCGATAAACTATTATATAAGATATTAAATAGCGGAAATTTCTTAGAAAAGGTTGAAAATCTTAATGAGGAATTGGACTATAAAAAACTTACTCCAAAGATTTGTCAAAAAGGATTAAGATATGACCTTACCGTTCCCTTTGCTCGCTTTGTTGTAAATCATCAAAACGATATTTCTTTCCCATTTAAACGCTATCAGATACAACCTGTTTGGAGAGCAGATCGTCCTCAAAAAGGTAGATATAGAGAATTTTATCAATGCGATTGCGACATTATAGGCAGCAATTCCCTATTAAATGAAGTGGAAATTATAGAAATATTGGATGAAGTTTTCAATAGGCTTTCCTTAAATGTAGAGATAAAGATAAGTAATAGGAAGATTCTTTCTGCAATTGCCCAACTAATTAATAGGGAAGATAAATTAATTGAGATAACAACCTCAATTGATAAGATGGATAAAATAGGTTATGATAAGGTTGTTGAAGATTTAATCACTAATGGTTTAACTCTGGATGAAGTAAATAAGATTACCCCTATATTAAAATTGGAAGGTGACATATCTTTTAAATTAGATAAACTAAAAGAAATATTTTCTGCTTTACCCATTGGATTAAAAGGTATAGAGGAAATGTACTTTATTATGAACAATATTAAAAACTTAAATATAAAATCCGAAATAAATCTTGACCTAACCTTAGCTCGTGGATTAAACTATTATACTGGGACAATTATAGAGGTAAAAGTGAAAGATATGCCTTTGGGTTCAATTGCAGGAGGAGGAAGATATGATAATCTAACTAAGATATTTGGATTGGATAATCTTAGTGGCGTTGGAGTAAGTTTTGGAGCAGATCGTATATACGATGCCTTAGAGCAATTGAGTCTTTTTGATGAAAATATAGAAAAAACTTCCACAATAATGTTTGTTAATTTTGGAGAAAAGGAAGCAAAGATATGCAATATTTATGCTCAAGAATTAAGAAACGAAGGCATAAAAACAGAGCTTTATCCCGATAATGTAAAGATTCAAAAGCAGATGAAATATGCCAATGACAAAAAAATACCTTTTGTTGGATTAGTTGGAGAAAAGGAAATGGCAGAAAATAAAATCCAATTAAAAGATATGATTAGCGGCAAACAAGAAACACTATCACTAATTGAAGTGAAAAAGATTATAGAAGGCAAATAAAGATATAAGAAAATTATGAAAATTATTTTTCCATTTTCTTTACTTTATTCAAAAAATCTTCTTTTGTTAATGTGGATTCTTCTCCATTATCATAACAACTAATTTGCCATATATCGTTTTTTGTTAGTGGTAAATAGAAAATATGTCCTGTTAATAAACTTGCTTGTTTATATGCTTTTTTTAATTCACCTACCTTCGCCTTATATATATTGTTATCAAACCCTATTTTGTATCCTTCATTTACACTTTTTACTTCAAATATATGTATTCTTCCAAAGGAATCTTTCATAAGAAAATCTGGATAAGAAAAACGTGAGGCTCCAAGATAATATCCAAATTTTATAGAAGAATTAGTTACGTAATTTTTACCCCAAAGACATATTTCCTTATTACTTTCAATTTTTAAATCTGATAATTTATCATTGGCATCATTATTATCATTAGCCTTTGCAATGGAAAAATGAGATAAGTCTTTTAATATACTTGCCCATTGTCTTTCAGCATCGGAATCAAAAGCAAATTTATCACCATTATCATCTCTTCTCCACACCCAATTATCTATATTTTCATAATTTCCTTCATCAATATAACAACTTTTTTCACTAAAAGACACTTCTATTTCATGCCCTTTATCATCCTTTTCAACTTCCATACTTTGGGAATAGTCACAAATATACTTTTCATTCTCCTTATTTATCTTATCAACATTATTTGCAGCCTTAAACCAAAGAGAATAATTGGTAGAATAGTCATATATCATATCTACAACTTCATTATTGGCTTTTTTTAAATCCCTACCTAAATCAAATATACTTTTAGTATGTAAAAACTCTTCTTGCTTTTCTAAAAATGATGATAAAGAAAATTCTACCTTATTTTTTAATTCTTTTAGTCTTGTTGTTTTTATCTTTATATCATTTTTTATATCTTTTTTATTCTGTAAAGAAACAGAATAGAATTTGGTTTCTTCACTTGGTTGTATTCCCCAAACCCATGCAGTTAATGCAAGCTCTTGAGCTTTTTCATTTAAGGTTTCAAAATCTAAAAGTCTTGGATTACGCCTAACTCTTCCTATAACTTGTTCTGTTAATTGCTTACTTTTTGCATCCCTAAGTTGATAAAGCATACAAGCTCTTGGAATATCCCACCCTTCTGTTATTACCATCTTAAAGATAATTATATCTATGTTTGCCATATTTCCCTTTGCATAATCCTTCCATTTTTCAACAGGAAGTTTCTTTGCTTTTAAGGTATCATTGGTATCACACTTTTTATTTTCATTAACAATAAGCATCCATTTTAAATCTTGATGCTCCATTTTGTTTAATATAGGGAATATCATATTATTTAATTCCTCATCAGCCTTTACCTCATTTGATATTTGGATTATAAGACAAGGATTAACTCCCAGCAAATTTCTATAATCCTCTTTTATGCTTTCAAACTTTTTTATGGCATCTTCAACATTAGTATCATCATCATGCCATTGTATATTTTTTATCAATTTACTATCTGTTGCCTCTTGATTACTTATTTCTACATCTGGCAATTGCCCACGTGATATTTTAGGAGTAGCAGAAAAGTTAATTATCTTTTCAAAATGATGATTAAGTATATCTAAATTTTTTGTTGCAATATGGCATTCATCCTTTATAAGATATATAAATTTACCTCTTGCACGCATCTCTAAAAAGAAATTATCCAAAACTCCTTGCTCCTTTATCTTACTTTTATCTTTATAAAGATCTCTTGGAAGAAGATAAACATTATATGTTTCGGGTATAAATAATCTTTCTTCTCCTGCATTTTCACTATTTATTAGGTATGGATTTATATTATTAAATAGTTGCTTATTATTATACTGACAAAATTTTTCATAGTTTTGTTTTGCTAAATCACCCTTTGATAAGGAAGAAACTAAGAAAACAACATCATTTGTTTGAGATAAAATACTATTGATAAAATCTGCCATCATAAAAGTCTTACCACTTCCTGTTGGAGCTTTAAAAAATACTTCTCTTTTCTTTTTTGTTACTTCAATTAGTTCTACAACTGCATTTGCTTGAAGCTCCTTTATTTGTTCTAACATCCCTCCTCTCCTTTCTGTCTTTTTTCCCAAGTAGAATATTCCTCAATATCTTTTTGAGTTATTTCAAAATTATCAATAACCCATTGTATTTTCTCTCTTATTGTTTTGAATTTTTCCTTTCCATATAAGTTTTCATCTATTATATCAAAAGGAGTTTTTCCTTCGGTAGTTTCAAAGTTTGCTACCTTTTCAATATCATAAACATCTAAATTGTCTCCTAATGGACTATTCTTTTTTAACCATTGAAAATTATTATTTCCATCATAACATACTCCACTCATAACTCTTTTAAGACGTTTTGTAGTTACATCCTTAGCTATTCCATTTGGATTTTTTTCAGTAATTTCATTATTTGTACAAAGAATAAACTCTCTACTTCCTCCATCTTCCTTATTAAGTTCTAAAACTGCTTGTCCTGTTGTACCACTTCCTGCAAAAAAATCTAAAATCTTAAAATCCTTATTTTCATCTTTTCTAAATCCAATTAAGTATTTTATTAATGATACAGGTTTAGGAAATTTAAAATATTCATTTTCTAATATATTTATAAGTTCTTCTCCTGCTTTTTCATTAGTGCTTCCTACTTCTGCATTAATAAAGTTTGGAGGAGCTTCTGGATTATATTTTATCTTTTTATAAGACAAAACTCCATTTTTACTTAAATTTATATTTGTACCAATAGATAATTCTTCATTTAATTTTTCTTGTGTCCAAACAAATCTGTTTCTAAAACGAACGTCATTTTTATTTGTATCATTTTCAACAAAAATATCATCTAATAATTCATTGGGAAATTTATCTGTTCCATAAATACCTTTGTTGATTTTATTATTTTTTGATTTAATATTTATACTGCCTGCTGGAAAACATAGTTCTTTTATTGTGTTTTGAGGTTTTGTAAATGGGTCATCACTTTTACTTTCTTTTTTTAATCCATAAAATTTTTCATTATTATTGTATGCTTGATAACAAATAATATATTCTATATTTTTTTTGATTTTTAATGACAAATTGGGAGGAGTTTCGGACTTATACCAATTCCATTGTCCTATAAAATTACTTTCTTGAAATATTTCATCAAAGAGACACTTTATATATGCTTGGTTTCTATCATCTATACTGCAAAATATTACTCCATTATTTGAAAGTAATTGTCTTGCCAAAACAAGACGTGGATATAACATTGAAAGAAGATTATCTCTTGTTATGGCATTATCATAATTAGTTTGAGCAAAATTGCCCATATTATCTTTTCCATAAGGAGGGTCTATATAGATTATATCAATCTTTCCTCTATATTCTATAAGTAAATTTAAAAGTGCATCATAGTTATCTCCAATAATAAGTTTGTGGGTAATAGGTTTTCTATCGGCAGTAAATATATCTTGTCCTTTATTAAGGTTTTCTTTTTCAACAAAACTTAATTCATTATTTTTCTTAAAATACTTTATATCATTGGAAAACTTTTCTAAGCGTTTATCAAAGTGAAAACCTGTACGTTTATATGTTGTTCCAAGTTCTGCAATACTTATTGCTTCATTGATAGTATCAGCATTAAGGATAAGTTTTTTTAATAATTCATAATTACTTTTTTCTAATATTTTATCCTTAACTCTTAAATCAAGATCATTTATTAGTTCTTCCTTACTTTTTTGCTTATTGTTTCCCATATCCTTTTTATTTTTTTATTCAATAATGGACATAAAAAAAAGCGCGGACTTAATCTTACCCGCACTTGAAGCCTACCACAGCTTTGCATAACAAATAAGTAAAGCCCACGCTAAGCGTGAGCGTTTATTAATTATCCTTGTTATGCTTTTTGAAAGTGGTAGTTTCAAGTGCAAGAATAAAAGCTAAAACGCTTTATAATATGTTGTAAGTATTATTAAAATACTTATATCATTATTTCATAGTTAATCTTCTTTTGTTATTAAATAAAATCATTTATATGGCTGCAAAGATAAGAAAAGCAATTTAATTTTATAGAAATTAGGAAAAGGATTTCTATTTTATAGAAATGTTAATTTTTTCAATCATATATTTATTTTTAAGAAAATTTTTGTCATATATACTCCGAAAAAATGTAAAAAAACCTCTTAATTTATTAACTTTTTTTAATATTTAACATTTTAATTATCTAAAAATAAACTAAAAAATCAATAAGTTTTCAAAATATGTTAATTTTTAATCTTATATTAATAAACACTATTTTAAAAATCAAGATTTCCAAAAAAAATACAAAAAAACGAAAAATTAAAGACAAGAAAATTAAAACGAAGATTTAGTTTTCTAAAACGAAGAAATAATTTATTAAAACGAAGAAATAATTTTCTAAAACGAAGATTTATTTTTATTGAATTATAAATATATAAATGTAAAAACCCGACTTCCGTAGGACGACTAAATGCCGCTTGGCGGTCCGTTAGGAAAAATAAATGCCACTTGGTGGTCCGACAAAAAAAGAGCCGTCTTAGAAAGACGACTCTTTAAAAACCAAATTATGAAAAAATAAATTTAATATTCTTAATTTAAAATCTATTAATTATAAATATAATCTATTTATTTAATAGGTGCTGGAGCTTGTGTTGGTTGTTGAGTTTGTGGTTTTGCACTTTGTGTTGTGTTAGGCAAAAGCTCTGTTCCAGAATTTGAAGAAGAGTTTTTACCCGGCATAAATGCAGATGCAGCTAAACAAAGAACTAAAAGTGCTATGGCAAGAGTCCAAGATGCTTTTTCCAAGAAATCAGCTGTCTTCCTCACTCCCATTACCTGACTTTGTGATTGAAAATTTGCTGCCAAACCTCCACCTTTACTATTTTGAACAAGGACTATTAATCCTAAAAACAAACAAACTACCAATATCAATACTGAAACTAATACAAACATAAACTATATTATTTTTTTTATTCTTTAATTACTATTATTAATATCTTTTTTTTCTTTTTGCCTTTTTTGTAGCTTTATTAAGAAAAAAATTACTCTTTACTTTAATTTTTTAATTTTTCAATTTGGGATGCAAAATAAATACTTTTTTCTGGATTGACCAAAATTAATTTTGTATAAATTTTTATTGCCTTATCCTTGTTTCCTTGTTTTGCATACATCTCTGCCATTGTTTGAGTCACTATTTCAAAGTCATCGCTTGCACTTTTTTTGAATATTTCTCCTACATTTTCTGTTTCAAAGGTCTCTTTTGTTATCTTTACTTTGGGGTTTTCTATGTTTAAAAACCTCTCAATTAGTTCCGATTTTGTTGGAGTAAGAGGAATATCTGGCTCACAAAAGCTATCAATTTCTTCTATTATATCAACTTTTTTATCTTTTTCTATGGTTTCTTTCTTACTTATATTGTATAATTTTGAAAGTTCTTCAATCTTAGCATTGATTTTATCCATAGCCGTTGGCTCATAACTATTCTCATTATATTGAAAAGCCATCTTTGTTTCCATAAATTCTTTTAATTTTACCCTATCACAGGAGTAGGCAGATGCCAAAGATAGGGCTTCTTTTACGGAATTATTCAACTTTTTTGCACATTTTGCATTATAATAGTAGGGAAGTGAAAAATAGGGATACTTCTTTATAAGACGTGAAAGAACATTATGAATATCATAATTGTAATCCTCGTCCTTTAAAGACATTAATTTATTTATAAAAGCCGCATCCATTTTACTTAGAGTCTTCGTTTTTAAGTTTGCAAATATAAATCATTATTTTCAATAAGGCTAAAAAAATATATTTTAAATAAAAAAAATGTCAATAAGATTTGGTTAATAAAATAATTGTTGTACTTTTGCAAGCCGAAAAATAAGAGTTTAAGATGAAAAGAACATTCCAACCTTCACGTAGAAAAAGAGTAAATAAACACGGATTCAGAAAAAGAATGTCCACAGCTAACGGACGTAGAGTGCTTGCAAATAGACGCAGACACGGAAGAAAAAAATTAACTGTTTCTGACGAAAGGTAATTTCTCTTATTCTTTTTTATAAAAGATACACATTGATGAAGCATTGTTGCATAAGGTGCAATGCTTCATTTTTGTTTTGTGTTTATCCTGATAAGATAGTATTTTTATGTAAGGATTTTTATTTTAGAAAATATGAAACTAAAAAAAATTAAGCAAAGGCAGAGGATAGATAATTTAGAGATTATTGAAGCGGCAGCAGAAGGAAATAGTCTGGGAAAGAAAGACGATATGGTGGTTTTTGTTCCTTTTTGTGTTCCGGGTGATATTGTTAATGTGGAGGTAGAAAGGCAGAAAAAGAACTATTGTCAAGCAAGTTTAATTGAAGTTTTGCACTATTCTGATAAGAGAGAAAAGGAAAAATGTCCTCATTTTGGAATTTGTGGAGGTTGTAAGTGGCAAATTATGCAATATTCTTGGCAATTGTTCTATAAGAATAAGCAGGTTTTAGACAATTTACAAAGGATAGGAAGGATTGATACAAGTAATGCAAGTTATATTATTGGTGCAGATAGGGAATATTTTTATAGAAATAAGTTGGAATATACCTTTTCTACTAAGAGTTATCTTACAAAACAAGAGATTCAATCAAAAGAAAACAATCTTCAAAAGCCAGCCTTAGGCTTTCATGTTCCTAAATTCTTTGATAAGGTTATAGATATTGAGTATTGTGCCTTACAAGAGGAGCCATCAAATGAGATACGCAATTTTATTAGAGACTATACTTTAAAGAATAATCTTACATATTATGATATAAAGGGTCACTTTGGGCTTATGAGAAACATAATTATTCGTCTTACGACAACCAAAGAGATTATGCTTATTGTTTGTTTTGCTCAAAAGTCTAAGGAAATCCTTCCCCTATTAAATGCAATTAAAGACAAATTTCCTCAAATTACTTCTTTGATGTATTGCATAAATGAGAAGTTAAACGACACTATTTTTGACCAAAAAATTATATGTTTTTCTGGAAAGGACCACATTGTTGAAAAAATGCCTTATTATAATGATAGCAAAAAGAGTTTAAAGTTTAAGATAGGAGCAAAATCTTTCTATCAAACCAATTCCTTACAGGCTTATAAACTTTATTCTAAGGCTGTGGAATTTGCCCAATTGAAAAGAGAATATTTGGTTTATGATCTTTATTGTGGCATTGGAACAATAACAAACTTTATTGCTCCTTATGTTAGAGAGGTTATTGGAATTGAACAGGTGGAAGATGCTATATTGGATGCAAGAAATAATTCAGAATTTAATGGTATAAGAAACACTAAATTCTTTGCAGGAGATACAGAAAAAATATTAGATGAGGACTTCATTAAGGAAAATGGTAAGCCCGATATTGTAATTACTGACCCGCCAAGAGCAGGTATGCATCAAAAAGTGATAGAAACCCTACTTGAAATTGAGGCAAAAAAGATAATTTACATTAGTTGTAATCCGGCATCTCAGGCGAGGGATTCTCTTTTATTAATGGAAAAATATTCTGTTGGTAGGATTCAGAGTGTGGATATGTTTCCTCAAACCCAGCATGTGGAAAATATTATAGAATTTATATTGAAATAGTTTTTCTTTATTCTTTATTTTCTTCCAAAATCAGCAGGTATTTCGCCCCAATTGTTAGTTTCCCATTTTAGTATTTGGGTTTTGTATTCATTTTCTTCTAACCATTTTTCTGCCTTTGCTATATATTCAAATAGGTCTTCATTGTTTTTATTTTTTATTAGCTTGGTTTTGCATTTTTTTTGCTTAACCCACTTTATGGCATTAACACTATCGGTATATAGAGGTATGTCTAAATTGTGTTTTTTCAAGTAAGAAAGACCATGAACTAATGCTAAGAATTCTCCAATATTGTTTGTTCCGCAGGGATGTTTATAGAAGAATAGTTGTTTCTTTGTTTTTGTACTTACGCCACGATATTCCATAACTCCGGGATTACCACTACATGCAGCATCTGTTGAAATACTATTCCATATTATTTCACTATTGTTATCGTTCTTTGCTTTGCTTTGAATTTTATTTGTTTTATTTACTTTTGAATAAATGTGTATTTCTGCTTTTTGAGTAAATGCTTTTTCAGCTTCTTGTTTTGTGGAAAAGGATTTATATTTTGCATTTTCATATCCAAAGACCTCCTTTTTGCAATCCTCCCATGAGGAGAACACTCCTTTGTTTCTCCCACTCCAAACCACATAGTATTTTTCTTTTTTTGTCATTTTTCTAACGTATTAGTGTTATATCTCCTTTGTGTTTTAGGCTTCTATTTGCCAAACATTCCACCTCTAAGCGATAATAATAAACTCCCGCAGGAGCAGCCTCTCCTTTATAATTTCCATCCCAACCTTCCTTTGAATTATTTGTTCTAAAAACTTCTTCACCCCAGCGATTGAATATTATAAATGTAATTCTTTTAATGTTTTCTCCATATATTAATAGCTTATCATTCTTACCATCTCCATTTGGAGTAAAGACATTTGGAACAAATATATTATTTAGGGAACAATCCACTACATTTACCTTAATAAATATGCTATCTTCTCTTTTGCAACCCCTATTATCTGTAACTATTACGTGATATACCATATCTTCCATAGGCATTGCTGTTGTTGAATAGCTGTTTGGATTGTTAATATATTTTGAGGGAGACCAAAGATATGTCATATTAGTTATATAGGTTGCATTTAGAAATATTACCTCCCCGTCAAAAATTTCATTTGCACTTGCACTTACTTCAAAAGTATTGAAGAGATCATGGTTTATTATCTCTATTGTATCATCCTTAAAACATCCATTTTTATCCATTGTTCTTACATAATATGTTCCCTTGCATAAATTTCTTGCAATGCTTCCTTCATTATTATTACTCCAAGAAAAGGCATAAGGAGACTCTCCCCCACTTGGATTTATTGTAATTGTACCTTGACAGGATTCTAAGCAATTTACATCTTCTTTTATTATTGAAGTTGTAAGAATACTTTTTGTTATTATCTCTATTGAGTCTCTTTTTTGACAAGCATTATTATCTATTATTGTGAATGAATAAACTCCTGAGGGAAGATTATCCTTAGTAAAACTTGTGGTATTATCATCCCAAAGTATGTGATATGGGGAAATTCCTCCTTGTGGATTAATTATTATTTGTCCAATCTCTACTCCTTGACAAGGATTATCTTTTTTTGTCGCAGTAAATGTTAGGGGCTCGGGAGAGGAAATTGTAAATTCTTTCTTTGTTCTACACCCATTATTATCTTGAACAATTATTGAATAAGTTCCATCTGTTAGATTATTTATGGTATTTGAAGAAGACGCTTCATCGTTCAAATAATATATATATGGAGATGTGCCACCAATAGGAATAGCTTTTACTGAACCATCTTGGGAATTATAACATAGAGGATTTGTTATATCTAAATTTAGAATCATTCCTGTAAAATTTATCCATATACTATCCATTCCAAAGCATCCATCTTTGTATGTCTTTACATATAAATAATGACTTTGTTCTAAGAATAAAGATATGCTATTTTGCAAACTATCTTCATTTAGTCTATTATTAAAGTTTCTATCTAAGGAAAAAATATATGCATCGTATTGATCGCTTATTGAAAACTCCTCAGGAGAATTACAAGTATTTATTGTATCAGGAACATTTAATGAAAGGAAGTTTATCCTTACCATTTGCCAAATTGTATCTTTGCAATTAGAGCTACTTACTATCAATTGCATATTTGTGTTTTGGGAAGTAATTATAAAAGGATTTGATATTGAAGGATCGCTAACTAAGGATGAAGGATTCCAAGTAAATGTTACGCTTGTATCCATTAAAGGAGCAATACCTATTTGTGTTGGAACATTAGGACAAGCCATTATTTGAGGCAAAGAAAAACTTGTATCACTTAAAACCAATATTGTTTTTGTCATTGTGTCTGATGTAATACATCCATTTGGCATATAGGATATGAGTTCTACTTCATATAATCCTGCATTTGTATAGATGTGTGAAGGATTTTCATCGTTTGATGTTGTTCCATCTCCAAAATTCCAAAGAAATTCTTCACCACGAGATGTATTTTCAAAGTTAATCTCTAATGGAAGACAGCCAACATTAGGTGAAGAAAACTCAGAAACAGGAAAGTCATTGTTTATGTTATATACAAATATTGCAGCATTACAATTAGAAGAGTTATTAGTTGGTCCAACAACACTATCAGGAAAAGTAGGAAAACCTTGGTTTCCTTCACATCCTGCACAAGCAGCCTGATAAATATTTCCATAGCGATCAAACCTACTTGTTCCTCCATCAACATGATCGCCTATTGAATTTGCACCCATAAAGGTTGCATATTGCAAAGATGAAGCATTTTCATCCAAAGCTATAATATAGAAATCTCTTCCATCAGTACTTGTTTGAAAAGCATTAGAGGTTGTTGGCATATTAGAGGTAACTAAATTACCAAATCCCCCCCAGCCTGCGGCGTAAATCCTATTACATATATCAACAGCAAAGGCAGAGGGTGATATATTGGGCATTCCATTTTGTGAACCAAATTTTGTACTCCATAATCTTTGAGAAAGGTTTGGAGAGAATTTAGCTATGAATTGCCCACTATTTGGAGAAGAATATGCAGCATTATAGATTAAATTTGTTCCTTGTGTAAAGGTTTGTCCATAAATATGAGGGTTATTATTCTTATCAACTCTCACAAAAAATGACTGATCATTAGAAGATGTTCCAAAAAATGTAGAAGATAGAAGATGATTTCCTTCGTATGAAATTAGAGCAACAAATCCATCAGTTTTTCCTCCATTAAAAGAAGGAGAAAAACTATTTAATGTTGTTGGGAAATTATGGGAAGAGGTTCCTCCTGTAACATATAGGTTATAGTCTTTATCTGTATCAATTGAATATATTGCATCATCATTTTCTCCACCTAAGAAGGAAGAAAACAAAAGAGTTGAAAGGGAATAGTCCAATTTAAAAACAACTCCCTCTTGTTTGCCTGCTGAAAGGGGCTGAAAAGCATTGGGTGTAGTAGGAAAATCTTGTGAAAAACTACAAGAGCCAACATATATATTATTTCTATCATCGGTTATCAATTCTCCTCTTGCTCCATCACCATAGTTAGAATATAAAGAATCATTACCATTATACATTATATTACCTGCATTATAGCGATTCTTAAAATTAATTCCATCATTACCACTTCCCCCAATATAGGTTGAAGCAATTAAGTTTGTACCCGAAGAATTAAATTTAGAAACAAACATATCACATCCCTGTCTAAAAATAATAGCACCATATAAACTAATTGAATCACCTTGGGCAAATGTTCTTTGAAAAGCATTCTCTGTTGTTGGGAAGTTACCACTACCAGTTGTGCCAAAGACAACCAATTCATCAAATTCATTAACAATTAAACTATGTGGCATCTCTGCACTTTGTCCTCCAAGATAAGTAGAAAACAAAAGCTCTGTTCCTGTTTTATTGAATTTGGATATGGAAACATCCCATCCTCCTCCTGAAAATGTGGTTTGATATGCTCCAAGTGTTGTAGGATAACCCAAACTTGCTACAATCCCTCCCAAATATACATTACCTAATCTATCGTGTGTTGCAGTAAAACCCCAATTATCAGCAGAAGAACCCGTATAAGAAGAAAATATTAGTTCAGGGTCTATAATTAGGTCATAGTTTCTATCATAAGAGAAAACCTTATATGAAATAATATCCTTTTCTAATGAAAACAAAACTTCAATATTCACTTTTTCCCCATCAATTATTTGATATGCCACAGGCTTTAACTCCACAATATCCCTAATAGAAGTCTTTATTATCAAGTTTCCTTTCTCTATTTTTAATTTATCTACTCCCTTATACCTAATATATATATCCTCTACTCTCCCATTTTTATGGATGATAAAATCATGTTTAAGGTTGTCTTCCTTAGAATATATCCTCCAATCAATATCATTATATATTCCTTTATATAGTATGTCTGCAAAATAATGTACATCCTCTGCCCAAAAAGAAGGATCGTTTCCTATATAATAGTTATTGTATGTTTTGCTTTTTTTACTTGCAATTATTTTTGGAGATAAACTATTTATTAATTGCATTTGGATAGCATGATGAAAAATTATTTCATTTTCTTTATCACAATCCTTATGTTTTTTTTTCCCCTCTTTATGATTACAAAAAGGAATTTGTCTATCATAGAGATCTATCGTTATAGAAGATGAGTGCAAAAATATAGTTGAGTTATTTAGGCTTGTTTTATAAAGAATTATCTTATCCCATTGCCCCTTGTTTTGAAGAAAATTTAATTTTTTATCTCCAATTTCATTACAAAATACTACATTTGCACACAATACTATGGCAAAAACCATTAGTATTAAAATAAATTTCAAGTAATGCTTATTCATAATTTAAGTATTGCTTGTGCAAAAGTATAAAACAAAATTAAGTTCTATGAAAAAGAGATTATTATTTTTTATTGCGTTTTCTTTTATATTGACCTTTGGAGCTATGGCTCAATTTAAATTAGGTGCAAATTTAGGCGTACCTTTTAGTATGCGAAACTTTAATGTTCAAGATGTAGAGATACAAAGTTCCCGTCCCTTCAATTTAGGATTAATTACTGAGATTTTCGTTCCACTAACAGGAATGGGCGTTGAAATTTCTGCCTTATATGAATTGGAGAGAATTAACGGAGGAGAAATACAAAACGCCGTTAATGCAGGATTCTTAGTTCTACCTGTAAATTTCAAATGGAAGATAGGCATACCTAAATTTAAGTTTTTCTTAAAGGGAGGACCAAGTTTCTCCATACTAATGCACAATTCAGGATTCTTAAAAGTTTATACAGATGAGAAAAACACCGAAAACTATAAAATGAAACCATTTAATTGGGGATTAAATTTTGGATTAGGTTTAGAATTATTTGATAAAGCACAGGTGGGAGTTTCATATTTCTATAACTTCTCCGATAATATAAATTTGGTATCTTCTCTTTCAAATGAAGAAAAAATAAATGGTTCAAATCCCGGTGGATTTATAGTAACGCTAACCTATTTCTTTATTCATTAGAATAAGCATTTTTTTTACCAAACAATTTTTTAGAAAACTAAAAACAAAGATAAACATAACACAAATAAAAAAACACTTCATATAAAAACAAAAGCATGATAAAAAATCTCGTAATAGTTGAATCACCAGCAAAAGCAAAGACAATAGAAAAATTCTTAGGAGAAGGTTTTAAAGTAAAATCAAGTTTCGGACATATAAGAGATCTTTCCAAACATGATATGGGTATAGATATAGAACATAACTTTACTCCACAATATATAATTCCTGAGGATAAACAAAAACTTGTTTTGGAATTGAAAAAAGATGCATCTAATGCAGAAATTGTTTGGCTTGCATCCGATGAAGACCGTGAAGGAGAAGCAATAGCTTGGCATTTAAAAGAAGCATTAAAAATAGATGATAGCAAAACAAAGAGAATAGTCTTTAATGAAATTACAAAATCAGCTATATTAAACGCAATAGAAAACCCACGAAACATAGATACATTCTTAGTTAATGCACAACAAGCAAGAAGAATATTAGATAGGATTGTAGGTTACGAGATTTCTCCAATACTATGGAAGAAAGTTAAACCAAAGCTTTCAGCAGGTAGAGTGCAATCTGTTGCAGTTAGACTAATTGTTGATAGAGAAAAAGAAATTGAGGCTTTTAAAACAACCTCTGTTTTTAAGGTGACAGCTCTTTTTAAGGCTCAAATGAAGAATACATCCTTAAATACAACATTAAATAAACGCTTTGAAACAAAACAAGAAGTTCTATCCTTTTTGGAAGATTGCATAAATGCAACCTTTACTATTGATGCCATAGAAACAAAACCTTCAAAACAAAGCCCTCAACCTCCTTTTACAACTTCTACCTTGCAACAAGAAGCATCCAGAAAGTTTGGTTTCCCTGTTGCAAAAACAATGATGGTGGCTCAACAACTATACGAGGCAGGACTTATTACATATATGAGAACAGACTCTGTTAATCTTTCTCAAATGGCTCTATCCTTAGCTAAGGAAGAAATTGAGAAAACCTTTGGTAAGGAATATGCAAAGACCAGAAAATATCAAACAAAGGCAAAGGGAGCACAAGAGGCACACGAGGCAATTCGTCCAACCTATTTAAATAATCATCAAATTGAAGGTGATGCCTCACAGAAAAGATTATATGAACTTATATGGAAGAGAACAATTGCCTCACAAATGGCTGATGCACTCTTGGAAAAAACAACAATAAATGTTGGAATATCCTCTCGTAAAGAACAATTCCTTGCACAAGGAGAGGTTATTCTCTTTGATGGTTTTCTAAAAGTTTATTCTATTTCACAAGATGAGGATGCTTCTGACGAGAAATCCTTAGGAATAATCCCAAAATTAAAGGCGGGAGAAAACTTAGAGCTTATCCAATCAAAGGCTCAACAAACCTTTTCTTTACATCCTCCAAGATATAATGAGGCTACATTAGTTAAAAAACTTGAAGACCTTGGAATAGGACGTCCCTCTACTTATGCTCCAACAATAAGTACTATACAAAAAAGAGAGTATGTAGTAAAACAAGATACTTCTCCAAAACAAAGAGACGTTATTTGCCTTACATTAGAAAAAGGAAAAATTGAAGAAAAGAAAATAAAGGAAAACTACGGAGCAGAAAAAAATAAACTATTTCCAACAGATATAGGTATTGTAGTAAATAATTTCCTTATACAAAACTTCAATGATATTATTGATTTCAATTTTACAGCCCAAGTAGAAAAGGAATTTGACGAAATAGCACAAGGAAATAAGGATTGGCATAAGATGATTAGCAACTTCTATACCCCTTTTCATAGTGAGGTTTTAAAAGCTCAAGAAACCTCTGGCAAAACAAGTGGAGAAAGACTATTGGGAGTTGATCCAAAAACAGGAAAAAACGTATATGCTCGTATAGGACGTTTTGGAACTATGGTGCAGATGGGAGAAACTTCTTCTGAGGAAAAGCCAAAGTTTGCCAGCATGAAAAAGGATCAAAGAATAGATTCAATATCCTTAGAAGAAGCATTGCAACTTTTTGATATGCCTCGCTCTTTGGGTGAATATGAAAAAGAGGAGATAATTGTCAATATTGGACGCTTTGGTCCCTACATTAAATATGGTACAACCAATATCTCAATACCAAAAACATTAGATGCCTACACCATTGATAAGGAAAAATGTATTGAAATAATCAAAAATAAGCCTTCAAAGGAGAAAAAAGTCATAAAATCATTTGAGATAAACAAAAAGAGTGTAGAAATTTTGGAAGGAATCTATGGTCCATACATAAAATATGATGGAAATAACTATAAGATTCCAAAGAATACCGAAATTGAAAACCTAACAATAGATGAGGTAAAGACAATTATTGAAACTCCAGTTAAGGCTAAGAAAAAAGTAACAAAGAAAACAAAGTAGTTTTCTATACTTTTTTCTTAAAAAACAAAAAGAAGAAAGAAAGAGAGATTGGAAAAAATAAAATGTATTATAAGAAAGAAATTGGTGAGTCTTACTCCTGAGGAAAGGGTGCGTCAATGTATCATATCATATCTTATAAACCAAAGAAATTATCCTCAAAATTTTATTGCAGTTGAAGGACAAATAAGGGTTGGAAAATTAAATAAAAGGTTTGATATTTTGGTCTATGATAGGAAAATGCAGCCTTGGCTTTTGGTGGAATGTAAATCACCTAATGTAAGAATAGATCAAAGCGTTTTAGATCAAATATCAAGATATAATATTTCAATAAATGCACCATTTTTTCTCCTATCCAACGGCATAGACTCTCTTTGCTTAAAATTAAATACAAAAGAAAAAAGTTTCATCATAATTGATTCAATTCCTCAATATCCACAATAGGATTTCTTTTTATAGGCTTATCTTTTTAGCCTAATTTGGGGTATTTACAGCTTCCTCCAGTGTCTTCACTTTCGTTATAAGGCTGTTGAAGCCATATATTTTTAGGGTATTTACAGCAAAATAAGGTGCATTAGAGACTATCCCAATTTTAAAGGGATAGTCTCTTTTTTTAATAAGCGTAAAAAGAAAATAACAAAACAGGACAGGAAGAATAAATCAGCACACCAGATTTTTAGTGGGGATAAAAAAAAACAATAATGTTTTTCTTTTTATCATTTGCTAAATGAATAATATATCAGTTTTAGGATATTTTTTATATTTGCAGAATAAAAATCTTATCTAAAAAATTATATGAAGACAAGTATTCCTAAGAAATTAATAGATATTGTAGAATATATAAAAAAAGAAAACCTTTCTCTTACTGCAAATAATAGTGACGGAAGAGTTAATTCTCTTGTAAATGAAGGCGAAATATTAAGATTAATTCAAAATAAATTTGATATAAATCTTCCTAAAAGTAGAGCAGGTTTTGATTTCTCCTTTGAAGATAATGATGTTTTTATCCCCGTAAATGTAAAAGTTACTACAACTACAACAGCCGACAATTTAAACTGCAAACTTGGTATATATTACGCCCTAACAGGTTTAATGCCTTCTTTTTCTAATGGAATTAGTTATGATAAATATTTTGAAATCCTAAAAAAGAACTTAAATGAAAATTCTGATAGAGATTATTTTTTCTTAGTAGTAAATAAGGATAATCCAAAAGATGTTTTTGCTAATTCATTAAAAGGATTAAAATCCCTACAACCCAATGGAAATAATCTACCATTTCAATGTAAATGGGATGATAATAGAGTCTTTTGTAATAGAACATTTGATCAAGCAAAGGATTTTTTATTATCCGTTTTTGGACAATCAACTCAACTAAGAGCTGAGGCTTATAAATACTTTAAAGAAGCATTTCCTCAATATGTATAACATCAAACATTTAGGACAGGTCTTTACTCCAAAACATATAGTTGCAGAAATGTTGCAACTAAGACATAACTACGGGAGTGTTCTTGAACCAAGTTCAGGCGATGGAGCTTTCTTCTATAATATCCCCAACTGCATAGGTATAGAAATTGACAATAATTTCTCAAAAGAAGGAATGGTTAATATGGATTTCTTTGACTATTCAACAGAAAATAAGTTTGACACAATTATTGGTAATCCCCCTTATGTACGCTATCAAGATATTCAAATATCAACAAAAAATAAATTAAATAGCAATCTCTTTGATCAACGTACCAACCTATATCTTTTCTTTATTGAAAAAAGCATAAAACATCTAAAAACTCACGGAGAACTAATATTTATAACTCCAAGAGATTTCCTAAAAGCAACTTCAAGCATTAAACTAAATCAATTTATTTACAACAATGGAACAATAACAGATATTATTGATTTAGGAGATCAAAAAATATTCAACAATGCAACTCCAAATTGTCTTATATGGCGTTTTGAAAAAGATAACTTTTCAAGAAAAACAAACATAAAAAAAGAATTTCTTTGCACAAATGGACAACTAATATTTACAGATAATAAATACCCTATTAACTTCAAAGATGTATTTTTTGTTAAGGTTGGAGCTGTTAGTGGTTGCGATAAAATTTTTGCTAATGAAGAATTTGCAAACGAAGAATTTGTCTGTTCCTCTACTTGTAAAACAGGTAAAACACGTAAGATGATTTTTAATGAAAAAAATAGCTATCTTGAAAAATATAAGGATGTTTTAATAAATAGAAAGATAAAACACTTTGACGAAAACTCTTGGTGGCAATGGGGTAGATTACACTATATATCTAATGAAAAACGAATCTATGTTAATTGTAAGACACGTAATAAAAAACCTTTCTTTACTCATAAATGTAATAACTATGATGGCTCACTCTTAGCCATTTTCCCTAATAATCAAAAAATAAATATAGAAACTCTTACAGAAGAATTAAATAATGTAAATTGGGAAGAGTTGGGATTTGTATGCGATGGACGATATATATTTTCTCAAAAATCATTAGAAAACTCTCTATTACCAGAAAACTTCAAAAAATACAGCCAAAGAAACACCTTATTTTAATCAGGTCGGCAACCGACCTTTAATTTTCCTAACGGAACTTAGGGTAGTCTTCTCATAAACCATCAATCCAATAATCAATAAATGCCCGTTGCGGGTTGGAACTTAGAGTAGCCTTCTTATAAATTATCAATCCAAGCAGGAAAGATAATTGCCCTATTGCGGGTAGTTTTAGGATATTTTTTATATTTGCAGAATAAAATTCATTTATTTTTTTTGAAAAGGTATTTATTTGAGATAATAAATATAAAGTATAGACTATGACAATACCAAATAAAAGTCTTAAACTTATTGAACGTAAGCCATACATGCAGCAACTGCGTGAATGGAAAAATAGGCATATCATCAAAGTTTTGACAGGCATGCGTCGCAGCGGAAAATCAACCATGTTGGAAATGCTGGCAGATGAACTCAGAAGAAATGAATCTAATGACCAAGTTCAATTCTACAATTTTGAGGATTTAAATACGCTGGCTATCGGAGACATTATAAATATACATACCCATATAACTGAAAAAATGGTAGCAGACAAAATGAACTACATTTTTTTGGATGAAGTACAAAATGTGAAAGATTTTGAGCGATTGGTGGATAGCTTATTTATTCGCAAAAATGTTGACTTATATGTTACAGGTTCAAATGCCTACCTATTATCTGGGGAACTCGCAACATTATTAACAGGTAGATATATAGAAATAAGTATTTTACCTTTTTCATTCTCAGAATATTATGAATACACTAATCTTGTAAATAGCGAAAAGTTGTCAAAAAATGAAAGTTTTCGCAATTTCATATCCAATGGTGGTATCCCTCAAATGGTTAAAGAGAGTATAGATTCCATAGATTTGGCGAATGATGTACTCAAAGGCATAATGGGGACAATAATAGAAAAAGATGTATTTGCTCGCCATGACATTTATAATAAGCATATCTTTAATAAAGTACTTGATTTCGTTACCTATTCTGTTGGTTCAATGATTTCTCCTAATTCCATATCTACTTATTTAAAGTCGGAAAAGGTAGAGATAGATTCACGCACGGTAGCTTACTATTTGGACTATCTAACTGAAACTTACTTATTATACAGAGTACCTCGTTATGACGTAAAAGGCAAACATCTACTACAAACTCTTGACAAGTATTATCTATCTGATGTAGGCTTTAGAAAAATAAGGATAGGCAAGAAAACAACAGAAGATATAGGGCACTTACTTGAAAATATCGTATATCTCGAACTTAGACGCAATTATCCTGAAGTTTATATAGGAAAACTGCGTGATAAGGAGATAGACTTTGTTGTAGTAGATCGCAAAGGCTATATTTCATATTATCAAGTAGCCTATTCTACAATGGAAAACTCCACCCTTGAACGAGAACTTGCTCCTTTAAAAGCTATAAGAGATTCTAATCAGAAATATCTGCTTACAATGGACTATGACTTAAACCCCGTATATGACGGGATACGCAAATTAAATGTTATAGATTGGTTATTAGAAACCAAGTAACCCGCCAAGCGACCGCCAAGCGGCTTTTAAATGTCCTACGGAAGGCTGGTAGTCTTCTTATATCTCTATATTTCAACAAGATTAAAACGAAGTTTTAGTAAATTATTTCTTCGTTTTAATAAATTATTTCTTCGTTTTAGTAAATTAAAACAGCGTTTTGTCGGCATAGAACTTTATTTTGTCATACTAAAAGTATGAGAGTTGTTTTGAAAATTATTTTTTGAATAATATAAGGGCATTTTTATATGATAAAAGTGCATTTTTAAAGGAAAAATGCCGCAAAATGGGCAAAAAAAACCTCGTACAGCAAGTGTGGTTTTTGATTTTTCTAAGTCTGCTGTACGAGGTTTTTTTCCTCGTACAGCACACAATATCCTAAAAAAGGATATTTTCATTTTGATTTTTTTATATTGTTTAATATTAAATCTTTAATATTTTTTATCCTCTATTTTTTATAGTTTTTTATTAAAAGTAAGTATAAAAAAAATGTTAAAAAGTGGGACAGTGGGACACTTATTTTATATAAAAAAGATTTTATATGAAAAACGAAAAACCCCGTACAGGAGGTCTGCTGTACAAGGTTTTTTGTGATTTTAAAAAAAAGTTTATAAAATGCGTGTCCCACTGTCCCAATGTCCCAATTTTTTGTAAAAAAATTATATTTGGGGAATATTAAAAATTATAGACCATTCACTCTCTTTACACACCAAAATCTATTTGATCCACTCTTCTTGCGAATAAATTCCATTTCTCTAAGAATTTGGGAAATCTTATTGGGTCTTAGAACTATTAATGTAAAACTTCGACTTCCGACCTGCAACGGGCATTTAGTCGGCAACCGACCTTTATTTTGTCCTGTCGGATTGATAATTTATAAAAAGACTACCCGACTTCCGCAAGGACGACTAAATGCCACTTGGTGGTCCGTTAGGACAAAGTAAAAGTCGGTTGCCGACCTTCCGTAGGACGAATAAATGCCGCTTGGCGGTTATTTTGTTAAAAATAAGTTTTTTTATAAGAAAAATAAATTGTATCTTTGCAACACTAAATTTTAATATAAAAAGTATTTTGTTTTTATGGAAACGGATAAAAATAATGATTTGGAAAATCAATCTGTAAAGGCGCAGATGTGTTATAGGGCAATTGTTAATGCCCTATCCCCTAATTTCATTTTTGTATTTAACCCTAACTTTGTCATAAAAGAGGTTATCCTTCCCGAAGGTTTAAATCTTTTTCATGATACACAGAGTTTAATTGATATGGATGCACATAACTTCTATTCAAAAGAAGTTAGTGAGTTCCTTATTGCAAATATAAAAGCCTGTCTTTCCACAGGAAAGTTAAGAAAGGTTGAGTATCATTTGGATCTTTTTGGTACAAGATACTACTATCAAGCAAGAATGATTCATTATAGGGATGACTTAGTTCTAAGTTATATTGAAGATATTTCTGATAGGATTAGGCGTTTGGATAACCTTATTCATCAAAAGAAAAAGGCAGAAGAGGCAAATAAGATAAAAGAAGCATTCATAAGAAATATGTCTCATGAGTTTCGCACTCCTTTAAATTCAATTTTTGGTTTTTCAGAGCTGTTATACAATGAAACAGATCAAGAGGCTAAGGATGAATATATGAAAATGATAAGAGACAACACTTCCCTATTAGAGCAAATTGTTAATGACGTTTTAGAATTATCCAACATAGATGCAGGAACAAATGAACTAAATTACCAATATATAAACTTAAATCTACTACTAAATTCTTTGGTTGAAAAGTATAGGAATGAGACAAAAGAAGGTGTTATTATTAAAATGGAGGCTCCTTCGCCTGATGTTTTTGCCTCAGTTGCCACAAATGCATTAGAGCAGATTATGGACAACCTTATAACAAATTCAATAAAACATACCTTTGAAGGAAGTATAACAATACGTTTAGAGATAAAAGATGATAAACTATACTTCTATGTTTCCGATACAGGTTCTGGTATTCCACAGGATAAGTTTAAAACTATATTCAATCGTTTTGAAAAGTTGGATAATTTTATGCAAGGAACAGGATTGGGACTTTCAATTTGTGAAAAACTTATTGCAAATATGCAAGGAGAAATCTTTGTAGATTCTGTTGTTGGTCAAGGAAGTTGTTTCTCTTTCTACATACCTTATTATTCAAATGTTGAAAAAGGAAATATTCAATTAGAAAAGAATATTGAAAATACAGGAGATGAGTTAAAGAAAAAGGATATTTTGGTTATTGTTCGTTCAGAGGAAAACTACAATATCATAAAAAACATATTAGGAGACGCTTTCAATGTTGTTTGGGGTCACAATTGTAATGATGCATACGATATATTCATAAATCAACAACCTGTTTTAATGCTTCTATCTGTAAAGATGGCTCAGGAAAATGGTGGAGATCTTATAAAGAATGTGAAGAGTATTTATTCCAATTTCCCTATTATAGGCATCACAAGCGAAGATTTCTATGGAGAACAAAAGTGGGCAATTGAACATGGTTGCGATGACTTTTTGGAAGGTGCATTTTCAGGAACTAAACTTAAAGAAATTGTTCTTTCATACATATAAATTAGGATTTATAAAAAAAGAAAGTATATTTTTTATTTAGAATATAAAAACCAAAAAACTATATTAACTAACAATAAAATTAAGATTATAGATGAGTGAAGAGCTAAAAAAGGCTGAAAATAATTATTCAGCCGATAACATTACCGTTTTAGAAGGATTAGAAGCCGTAAGAAAACGTCCTGCAATGTATATTGGGGATGTCAATACAAGGGGTTTGCACCATTTAGTCTATGAAGTGGTGGATAATTCAATTGATGAGGCATTGGCAGGTTATTGTACAAAGATAGATGTCTCTATTTTGGAGAACAATTCCATTAGAGTAGAAGATAATGGTAGAGGTATCCCTGTTGATATGCACGAAAAAGAAGGTAAAAGTGCCTTAGAGGTTGTTATGACTGTTCTACATGCGGGAGGTAAATTTGACAAAGGTTCCTATAAAGTCTCAGGAGGATTACATGGAGTCGGCGTTAGTTGTGTCAATGCTCTTTCTTCGCATGTAAAAGTCACTGTTTATAGGGATGGAAAACAATATGAACAAGAATATGAAAGAGGGAATCCTTTGTATTCTGTCAGGGAAGTAGGACCTTCAAATAGAAGAGGTACAACAACAGAATTTCTTCCTGATGATACAATATTTACAGTATCTCAATACAATTATGACACCTTATGTACTCGTTTAAGGGAATTATCTTTCTTAAATAAGGGTTTGGAACTTACAATTACAGATTATAGGAATAAGGATGAAGAAGGTAATTTTGTAAATGAAAGATTCTATTCTCAATATGGTCTAAAAGATTTCATCAATTACTTGGATGGAACACGTGAAAAATTAATGCCAGAACCTATATGTATTGAAGGTAATAAGCAGGATATTCCAATTGAGATAGCAATGCAATACAACACCACCTTTACAGAGAACATACATTCCTACGTAAATAATATTAACACTCACGAAGGAGGAACTCACCTATCGGGATTCCGTAGAGGATTAACTCGTACATTAAAATCCTACGCCGACAAAAGCGGAATGTTGGAGAAATTAAAGTTTGAAATTGTTGGAGACGACTTTCGTGAAGGTTTAACTGCTGTTATATCTGTCAAGGTTCAAGAACCACAATTTGAAGGTCAAACTAAGACAAAGTTGGGTAATAATGAGGTTATGGGAGCTGTTGATCAAATAGTCTCAGAACTACTAAATAATTATCTTGAAGAAAATCCTAAGGAAGCAAAACTAATAGTAAATAAAGTAATCCTTGCAGCAACAGCTCGTCATGCAGCAAGAAAGGCAAGAGAATTGGTACAAAGGCAAACCGTATTAGGTGTTGCAGGTCTTCCGGGTAAGTTGGCAGATTGTTCAAATTCCGATCCAACAAAATGCGAGCTATTTATAGTGGAAGGACAATCCGCAGGTGGAACTGCAAAACAAGGAAGAAACAGAGACTATCAAGCAATCCTTCCATTAAGAGGAAAAATCCTTAATGTGGAAAAAGCAATGCAGCATCGCGTTTTAGATTCTGAAGAAATAAAGAATATGTACACTGCACTTGGTGTCACAATAGGAACAGCTGATGATAGCAAAGCACTAAACTTAGACAAACTTCGCTATCATAAAGTAGTAATTATGACAGATGCCGATGTTGATGGTAGCCATATAGCAACTCTTATCCTAACATTCTTCTTCCGTTATATGAGAGAGCTTATAGAAAATGGACATGTGTATTTAGCAACCCCTCCTTTGTACTTAGTAAAAAAAGGAAAGCAAGAAAGATATTGCTGGACAGAAGAAGAAAGAATTATGCACCAAGAAGAGTTGGGACAAACAGGAGTAAGCGTTCAAAGATATAAAGGTTTGGGAGAAATGAGTG
Source organism: Bacteroidales bacterium (assembly GCA_031262295.1). Classification (GTDB taxonomy): domain Bacteria; phylum Bacteroidota; class Bacteroidia; order Bacteroidales; family P3; genus UBA10566. The sequence goes on from JAISIA010000036.1 coordinate 43,316, forward strand.
AAACCCAACTTTGGGAAACAACAATGAATCCTGAAACTCGTACATTCCGTCAAGTGGATATAGAAAATGCTACTGAGGCAGACAGAGTCTTCTCTATGCTAATGGGAGATGAAGTTCCACCAAGAAGAGATTTTATTGAGAAGAATGCTACTTATGCAAATATTGACGCATAATCTTAGTAATTTCTTTTAATTCTTTTATTCCAAAAAGGCGACAAATAATATAATAAACTATTACACCAATAAGGATTTCAATAATCAATTTGGCGTAATAGTTTATTCCATTTATATAGTTTATTGAATAAACTACTGCTCCCATAATAAAAGAGATGAGAAATATTTTTAAAATATCCCTTATCTGATCTAAGATTTTTAATCCTATAAGTTTTTTAGCATAGAAAATATTTATAGAAAAACTAATTATAGAATAAAGAAATAATCCCCAACATAGATAATATATACCAAAGGGAATAGAAATAAAGAGAATTGATACTCCCAATATCTTTTTTACAATCTCCGTTTTCAAAAACAGACTCCCCTCTCCTTTTGCCTGCATTAGACTTTGCAGAAAGGCATTTTGAGGATATAACAAATAGTAGAAACAAATTATTTGCATAATTGGCACAATCCCTATCCAATTTTGAGTTAAAAACACCATAATAAAAGGTTCTGCCACTGCCATAAGCCCAATGATTAATGGGGAAATAATAAAGGAGGAAAGATTAATATATTTTCTATATACTGCCTTCAACTTTTCGTTATCATCTTGCAAAGACGACATTATTGGATAGCTTACTCTTTGAATTATTGATGTAATGTTTGAAGAAGGAAATTGAGCAAACTGGTCAGCACGTGAATAAAGCCCTAAAACATTTGCTGAAAACTTCTTTCCAATAACTAATGTGTATAAGTTAAGGTATATTGTTTGAAGAATATTTGAAATAAGTATCTTTGAGCCAAAAGAAAAAAGTTTATTAAATGATGAAAAAGAAAACTCCTTCTTAGGTCTCCACTTCTGAAAATACCAAAGTAGAATGGTTTGTATAAGATTTATTGTAGTAAATTGTCCAACTAATGCCCAAACTCCACACTTAAAATAAGCCATAGAAATTCCCACTATCCCACCAATAAGAACAGAAATTAAGGATGCCTTAGCTTGTCGAAGAAAATCTATATTTATTGTTAGTATTGTTTTTTGTATAACTTGGAAAGATAGTATTATTAAATTGACTGACATAACTTGAACAACCAATTTTAATTTTGATAAATTATAGAAGTCAGCTATTATACCAGAGGAAAAAAAGAATATGATAGCAAGAATAAATCCTACAATAATATTAAAATAAAAAACTGTTGAATAGTCCTTTTCGTTCCTATCTTTTTTTTGTATTAAAGCATTTGAAAACCCTCCATCTGTAAAACTTTGAGCAATTGCCATAAATATTGCAAGCATAGCAATTAATCCATAATCAGAAGGAAACAAAAGCCGTGCTATAATTATCTGAACAACGAATTGTATTATTTGAATAGAGAAACGCTCCACCCCACTCCAAATAATTCCTCTAAAACTCTTTTGACCAATATCCATATCAATAATATTCTTTGCAAAGATATTAATAATTAGAATTGAATATCCATATTTTTTTCTAATTTTGCTGCATTATTAAATAAAAAATTAAAATTTTTGGAAAGAAAAAACAAATTACTAAAATCTGCACTTAAATATTTCTATAATTTATATACAAAATTATATGTTAAAACTGCAGAAGAGGATAAGGAAACAGAAGATAATGAAACTAAAAAAAGTTTTTTGCAATTAGATAGCCAAGTTTCCGAAATTATGACAGCAAGAGTTGATATTTTAGCTCTGGAAATTTCTACCTCATTTAATGAAGTTATGCAAATAATTGCAAAGAGTGGTTTTTCTCGAATCCCCGTTTATGAAAAAGAATTAGACCAAATAAAGGGTGTTTTGCACGTAAAGGATCTCTTTAAGTACCTTTGCCATGATAAAGAATTTCAATGGAGTAAGATAATACGTGAAGCCTTCTTTGTACCTGAGGGAAAAAATACAAGTGACCTATTAAAAGAGTTTCAAGAGGCAAAGCGTCATCAGGCAATTGTTGTAGATGAGTTTGGTTGTGTTGTGGGTATTGTATCCTTAGAGGATATTTTAGAAGAGATTGTTGGGGAAATAAGTGATGAGTTTGACTCCTTACAGCCCTCATTTGTTACAAAACTTGGAGAAAAAACCTATATTTTTGCAGGTAAAATAAGTATTAACGACTTCTGTAAGGCAATTTCTTTGACAGATGATAAGGTTTTTGATCCAATAAAAGGAGATGCCGACACTCTTGCTGGGATGTTAATATCCCTTGCTGGGCATTTACCAAAGAAGGGTGAGACAATAAAATATCAAAACTACTTTTTCATAATTGAAAAAGCAGATAATAGAAAGATAGAGAAAGTAAAACTAATCCTAAAATAAAAATTCCTTAATATATAACCAATAAAAAATTTATGCAAAAAATAAATTATTTCATACTCTTATCCATTTTAATAGGCATTTTCCTTGTAAGTTGCTCCAATGATACACCTATTCCTAAGCCAAAGACCTATTTTAGGATGAGTGTTCCAGAGCCTGAATATGAAAAATTTGATACCCTAAATATGCCTTTTACATTTATGTATCCTAATTATGGAGTTATTGAAAGGGATAATAGAAAATTCAAACACGATAATTGGTTTAATATAAATTTTCCTCAATATGGTTGTAAGCTATACTTTTCTCTTATGCAAATTAACTCAAAACTAACATTAGACACCTTGATTAATGATAGTTACAACTTCACAACAGAGCATAGAAACTTTTCAAATGGGATAAGAGAAAAGGAATTTACAAATGAAAAAGAGAGAATATTTGCCAATGTATTTGAAATAATTGGAGAAAAAGTTGCCTCTCCCTACCAATTTTTCATAACAGATAGCACAAAATACTTTCTTCGTGGAGCACTTTATATGGAATTTAAAGCAAATAATGATTCATTAGCTCCTGTTTTAGATAGAGTAAAAGAAGATATAAACAATATTATATCAACTTTTGCTTGGAAAAAAGATTAATTTTCTTCTTTCTTTTCTTCTGTTTTTGGTTCTATTTCTTTGGTTTCTTCTTTTTCTTCAAATGAAATAAGACCTTTTTCATTTAAAAGATTATACCAAGAATATAGTTTTTTCATATCCGAAGGATAAATTCTTTCCAAATCGGCATTAGGTAGTAGTTCCAATAAATATGATGTTAATATCTTATTGTCAGACTTATGATCTATGCAATTTTTTCCGCCTTCTTTCTTATATATACTAAAAAAAACATCAACCAATGCAACATCTCCCTCAGTGGTAAATATACTTATGTCCTTTAAAGAACTTATCCTTTCACTTGAAAAAGCATTTTGACGCTTTCCATCCAAAAGAGATTCCACAACAGCACCAGAAGAGGTTTGTGAAATTAGCTTAAATAAACCGGGTTTTCCCGCAATTGACATAATATTACTTAGATCCATAGATTTTTTTTTCGCTTATTTTATTATTTTTATAGTATTTCTATTGTTTTACCTAACACCTGTACCACATCATTCTTTCTAATTTTAGCTCTTTTTCTATAATCAACAATATGATTTACCTTAACTAACCCATCTAAAACCATATTTTGTGCCATAGCTCCACTTTCTGCTATACCCAAAAGCTTTAATAACTGAATTAGATGTATATACTCCTCCCCTTCTTTTAGTTTAAATATCATATTATCCAATAAAAAATGAATTGCAAATTTAATATTTTTTTCAATACCCTAAGTAACGAAAAACACCATTTTTTATTATTACTAATATAATTTCTGGCTTTATATTTATTGTCAAAATAAAGGTTTATTATAAGTTATTTATTCGTACTTTCATCTTAAAAAGATTTTCATTGATTGCATTTATTGCGGTAAATATTTCAATAGTTCTGTTTGGAGAATAATTTGCAATCCCTTTTTGGACGAATAATTCTGAAACGATGGACGTTTCAGTTAAAAGGCGTTTTAAAGAATTTATTTTGTCTGTGATTTCTTTCTCAAGAAAATCTATATTATCTATTTTTATTTGTTTAAAATTATCTTTTATATTTCCAAATATACTATTCTTTTTTATACGACAAGAATGAATACGACTAATTATTTTGTTATACAGAATTTCCTTTTCCTCTAATATGATTTCAAAATCATTTAAAAGTCGTTCTAATTCAGTGATTTTAGCTATATATAATTCCTTTTCAATTCTATTTTTTTGTACTTCTTTTTCTACAATTTTAGCAACATAAATAGCCAATCCTATCGTGGCAAATAAAGTCAAGGCATCAATTACACTTATTTCTTTAACAAGTTTAAAATATCCCCAATTTAATAATTTTCCCAGAGTTATACCTATTGAAAAAATAACAAAATATATGACATATTTAGTGATTTTTTCATTTTTATTGAGCATTTTTAGCATCTTTTAAATAGTCTTTTATTTCTTCTATGTAATCTTTATCTTCAATAGAAACAAAATCAAGAGTATTAATAACTGTTTGATAATCCAGATTATTAACTCTAATTAAGCCACCAAAGGATTCTTCTAAAAATGAAGTTCCTAATCCCGCAGTTCCATCAAGGTCAATTTCTAATCTTTCGTTCTTTTCTATTGCTTCTTTTATTTTAGGTAAAAGAATCTTTTGTCTAAATTCTTGTCCTGAAAAATCACCTTCTTCTGGAAGTCTCGCTGCTGGCATTCTGCTAAAATCTGTTGCAATTTTTATTTTCATATTTATCTACTTTATACTATCATTATTCGCTTTTAGTTTTATACGAAAATATTTAATAATTTATTGTTCAAACTTTCGTATTTATTTTTTTTTCATAATTCCCAAATAGTATCATTTAACCTCAAATCAGTCATTAGAAAAAGAAATATCATTTTGATAAAGTATTATTCTAATGACTAATTTAGGATTTAAGGCATATCTAAATACACTTTTCTTAAATATATTTTATTTTCTGTTTATAATACAATTGATTTGTAATAATTTTGTCGTTGTTGAATAAAACGAAGAAATAAAAAATTAAAACAGCGTTTTAGAAAATTAAAACGAAGATTTAGGAAATTATTTCTTCGTTTTAAAAAATTATTTCTTCGTTTTAGAAAAATAAAACAGCGTTTTAGATTAACCAAAACGCTGTTTTTTATATTAGATTTTATTTATCTCTACTTCCGTTAGGACAACTAAAAGTCGGTTGCCGACCTTCCGTTAGGACAACTAAAAGTTAGTTGCCGATCTTCCGTAGGACTAATAAATGCCCGTTGCGGGTTTGCCGACTATTTTGAGGCAGATTCTCCTGTTACTCTTTCTAACCAACGAACCATTGAAAGCATAACTATCATTGAAACGGCACATACTGCAAGGAATACTATCCAGCATGACCATAGAGGTACATTAGAGTATAGAATACCGCCAATAAATAATAGTAAGTTACCAACTGCTGTTGCTGAAAGCCATAATCCTTGCATCAAACCTTGCAAATGTGGAGGAGCAACCTTAGAGACGAATGATAATCCCAAAGGAGATATAAACAATTCTGCAACTGTCATAAAGAAATACATTACAATTAGAACCCATGGTCCTATTTTCATTGCCTCTTGTGCTGCTGCATCAATTTCTTTAAAGTCGTTATAAGAAGGATATCCATTAATTGCTGATACTATTGTTAAGAAGGCATAAGCAATACCTGCAATACCCATACCTATACCTATCTTCATTGGAGTTGAAATATTTATTCCTCTCTTACTTAGTGTGGAGAATATAAGCATAATTAATGGTGTAAGAACAATTACAAAGAATGGATTTACTGCTTGCCATATTTCAGGTGGGATTGAAGAAGTTTTAACGAAGTCTCTTGCAAAGTATGAAAGAGAAACTCCATTTTGGTGGAATGAGAACCAGAAGAATATAACTACTCCTAAAACTGCAAACAAAGCATATATTCTTTGTTTAAGTTCTTTTGCCATTGCAGCCTTTTCTTCTTGAGATATGTTGTTATTATTTTCTTTAATGTGTTTTATAGGGTTTGGAAGATTTTTCTTACTTACTAAGAATATAACTAATGATATAAGCATTGCTGCAACAGAAGCTATGAAAGCATAGTGGAAACCTGTGTTAAATGTTTCCAAATATGTATTAGCAAAGTTTGTTAAGTTAGAAACATCCATTGTATTTCCCGGTAATAGGGATTGAGTTGCAAGTTCATTTAAGTTGGCTAATTGAGTTGCAGGCATAGTATCTCCCATATTTAGGTATTGATGGCAGAGTGCAGGAAGTTGAGCATTATATTCAAAGAAATTCTTATGCAACCACCAGCTACGTAATAATGGAGCCACAAAAGGAGCTATCAAACCACCTATATTAATAAATACATAGAAGATTTGGAAACCACTATCTCTGTTCTTTTTTATTTCAGGTGTTGCATTGTCGTACATTTGTCCAACTATTGCTTGCAAGTTACCTTTGAATAAACCATTACCAAATGCTATCATAAACAAAGCACAGCAGGTAAAGGTTAGAAGAACGGTACTATTTGATGCTGTTGCAGTGATAGGAAGTGCTAAAAGAACATAACCCATCGCCATAACAATTAAACCTGCCATTATTGTTCCTTTGTAGTTGGACTTTTTGTCGGCTATTAAACCTCCAACTAATGATAGGACATAAATTCCGGCATAGAAAAAGGAATAGATTAATGCGGCATCTGCTTCCTTCAAACCAAATTTAGCACATAAAAATAGTACTAATATGGCATTCATAATGTAGTAACCAAAACGTTCCCCCATATTGGCGAGAGCCGCAGGCACTAATCCTTTTGGATGATTCTTAAACATAGAATTTCATTTTTAGTTATTAATAATTCTTACAATTCTTTTTTGAGAGTGCAAATATAAATCAACTTATTGAATTTGTCAAAAAATAAAACATTCTCCTTAATCTTTTTTACCTATATCATTAAAACTTAATTATTGTTTATAAATCTTAAAGGTATAATTTTTTATTTAATATCTTATTTTATTTGAAAGAAAGTCCATATAATATGCAAGAGATATTGAGATTGTGTGTAGAGAAGGACTCTTTGGAGCTTCTTGTCTTAGGTATTGGAAAGAGTTGTTTATGCCTTTTTGTCCCTTTGCTTCATATCGTGTTGTAAAGTCATAGTTGTAGTCATACAAACCTATGAATCCATATTGGTAAGAAAGCATTAATTGGAAGCTCTTATATTCAAAACCAAGTCCAATTTCTAATCCTAATTCCCATTTATTTGTTCCTTCTGTTTTAAAAGTTTCATCCCTATCTGCATATAATAGACCATGAACAGTTGGATCATAACCTATGAAACCATTAACATCAGTTGGGAAAGGTGTTGTTTCGTGTTGTGGTCTTGGGATAATCTTTTCTCCATAATGGTCAATAAAATTACTTTTTCCTCCAACTCCCAACCCAAGGAAAACACCTCCTTGTGCAAAGAAACGAAAGTCTTCATTAAAAGAAAATTTCCAAACAACATCAATAGGAATTTGAATATAGTAGGCATTAACATCCAACTCTACATTTTGAAATTCCATATTTTGATTTTGGGTATTTAGTTTGTATCCCTTTGTTGTGAATATAAAAGATGGCTGAATAAACCAAGAATCTGAGATTTGGATTTGTCCAATTGCTCCAACGTTAAAACCATATTGAAAAGGTTTAGTATCGGTAAAGCCGACATAATTTTTATTTGCATCATAAAAGGCAAGTCCATTGAAAACATCTAATCCCGCAGCAGAGGTTAGATCACTCATATTAAAGCCTGCTCTAATTCCAAAGCGGTTTTTTGGTGCCTTATTTCTTCTTTGAGCATAAGTATCGTTAATACTAATTATCAAAATAAAGATGGACAAAAAGTAAATAATAATTTTCCTATTCATAATTATAAATTTTAACCTATTTGAGTTTGCAAATATACTATATTATTTATTTTTTTGCAATATATATTCATTTATTGCCTTAGCTGCATCCCTACCTGCACCCATTGCTAATATTACAGTTGCAGCTCCAGTTACTGCATCCCCTCCTGCAAATATTCCTTCTCGGGATGTCTGTCCTTTATTATCTGCTATTATTCCGCCCCATTTTTGAGATGAAAGGTTTTTTGTGGTGTTTATTATAAGAGGATTTGGGTTAGTTCCCAAAGCCATTACAACGCAATTTGTCTCTATTATAAACTCACTTCCCTTTATTTCTATTGGACTTCTTCTTCCGCTTTCATCCTCTTTTCCTAATTCCATCCTAACACATTCTATTGCTTTTACCCATCCTTTTTCGTCTGAGATGATTCTTGTTGGGTTTGTCATAGTGTGAAATATTATTCCTTCCTCTTTTGCATGATGTACCTCTTCTTTTCTTGCGGGCATTTCCATTTCTCCTCTTCTATATACCAAGAAAGTTTCTGCTCCAAGACGTTTAATAGTCCGAGCTGCATCCATTGCAACATTACCTCCACCAACAATAACTGCTCTATCGCCATTATAAATTGGAGTATCGTATCCTTGCTCAAAAGCCTTCATAAGGTTGGAACGAGTTAGCACTTCGTTAGCAGAAAGAACTCCATTAAGGTTTTCTCCTTCTATATTCATAAATTTGGGCAATCCAGCTCCTGATGCAATATAAACAGCTTCAAAATTCTCCTTATCTAAAAGCTCATCTACTGTTATGCTTTTACCAATAACTACATCATTAATTATCTTTACTCCCAATTGTTTTACGTTTTCAACCTCATATTCCACTACTTCCTTCTTAGGCAAACGAAATTCTGGAATACCATAAGCTAAAACTCCACCAGAGAGATGCAAAGCTTCAAATATTGTAACATCGTATCCCATCTTTGCTAAATCGCCTCCGCAGGTTAAACCGCTGGGACCAGAACCAACAATTGCTACCTTCCTATTATTTCTTATTATTTTAGTTTCTTGTTTTATTCCATTCTCTCTTGCCCAATCTGCAACGAAGCGTTCTAATTTTCCAATTGCAACAGCCTCTCCTTTTTTCCCCATTATACATCTTTGTTCGCATTGTTCTTCCTGAGGACATACTCTTCCGCATACAGCAGCAAGAGTAGTATCTTGGCTTAAAATGTGGAATGCTTCTTTAAATTCCCCCTTTTTAACCTCATTTATAAATTGTGGTATCTTAATTCTTACAGGGCAACCCTCAACGCAAAGAGGTTTTTTACAACCAATGCAACGCTTAGCCTCTATCATAGCCTCCTGAGGATTGTATCCAAAGGATACTTCATTAAAATTTGTTGCTCTTATTTTAGGGTCTTGTTCTCTAACTCTAACTTGTTTTAGAATGTTAAATTCAATATTTGTTGCTTTAATGGAATTATCAACCATTGGAGTGAGGTTGCATTTATGTTCATTAGTGTCTTTACCAACCTCATTTTTGTAGTACATGGTTTGTCTTTTCATCGCCCCGTCAAAATCCACTAAGTGCCCATCAAATTCTGGTCCATCTACACAGGTAAATTTAGTTTTTCCTCCAACATTAACTCTACATGCTCCGCACATTCCCGTTCCATCAACCATAAGAGTATTTAAACTAACAATTGTTTTTATGTTATATTTCTTTGTAAGCAAAGAAACGAATTTCATCATTATCATAGGACCTATTGCAACAACGAAATCATAGTGCTTGTTTTCCTTTGTAATTAATCTTTCTATAACATCTGTAACAAGTCCCTTCTCTCCATAAGACCCATCATCTGTTGTAATGTAAAGATTCTTTGCTATAGGTCTTAGTTCTTTTTCTAATATTACAAGCTCTTTTGTTTTTGCTCCAATTATTACATCGCAAGGAACACCATTTTGTTTAAACCACTTTACTTGTGGAAAGATAGGAGCTGTTCCAACGCCTCCTGCAACAAACAATACCTTTGTTTGACTTAATTCTTCTTTATTATAGTGTAGAAATTCGCTTTCTTTACCCAAGGGACCAACAATATCACGGAAGGATTCTCCTACTTTCAATTCAGCCATCCTATTTGTTGATTTACCCACTTTTTGAAATACAAGTACTATTGTGCCGTTTTCTTTATCAAAATCGCAAATAGTAAGAGGTATTCTCTCTCCTTTTTCATCTATTATTACTATTACAAATTGTCCGGGTTTTGCTGCTCTTGCAACCCAAGGGGCTTTTACTTTAACAAAAAATATATTTTCTGTAAGTGTAACTTTATCTAATATCTCAAACATTAATCTAACTCTTGTTTTATATCTAAATCGGTATATACTTTCTTTTTATTTGGAAAATTTAATATAAATAATACTATCATAGCTATTGGAAAAACAACATAGAGATTATTTCCTGAAAGGACAAAACCTAAACATGTAATAATTGTAATTGCATCATAGTATATGAATTTTATTAAATTTATATTTTTATACATATTAAGTTTTTCTTCCAATGGCTTATTCCTTACCTCTAATAGGAATTTCTTATTAGAACGTCTTATCATTGAAAGAAGAAATACAATAATTATCATAACAACTATTGAATAGACTACATTAATTTGATAATCCGAAATAATTGCTACACAATTGTAATTGAAGAAAATTGAAAAAAGAATAACTATAATGTCTGTTACAAGCAATATAATATTGATTGTTCTAACCTGTTTTATGTATTTTTCTACCATATTATACATATATTATTATTGAATGACCTTTATTAAGAAAAAAATAAAAAAACTTCCTTAAGAAAATAAGAAAACCAAAAATGCTAAAAAAGCCTCCTTGGTCTTATTCTTGAATAAACCAAGAATTGGTATCTTAATCCATTTGTTATATCTTGTTTCATTTCTGAGCTTTCTTCTAAATGCCAAGAGCTTTCTTCAATAAAAGGAAAGAAAGTATCAGCAGAAAAAGCCTTATACACTTTTGTGACATACAATTTATCACAATATGGCATCAAACTATGATAAAGCATACCTCCACCAATGACAAAACAATTTTCTTTATCCTTACAATATTCCAATAAGTCTTCTACATTGTGGAATACCTTTGCATTATCTAATGAAAAATTTAGATTATTTGAAATAACTATGTTTTCTCTATTGGGAAGAGGTTTATTTGGAAGAGACTTCCAAGTATTTTCTCCCATTATAACAATTGAATTTGTTGTTATTTTTTTAAAATACTTCAAGTCCTCACTAATATGCCATAGTAACTCATTATTTTTACCTATGGCATTGTTTTTTGCGACAGCAACGATTATACTTAACATTTTTTTTATTGTATTTTACACAGCAACCTTTGCCTTTATTGCAGGATGCGATTTATAATTTAATATTTCTATATCTTCATATTTAAAATCAAATATACTTTTAATTTCGGGATTTAATCGTAATTGACATAGAGGTAAAGGCTCTCGCAAAAGTTGTTCTTTTGCCTGAGAGATGTGATTAGAGTATAGATGTACATCACCAAAGGTGTGGATAAATTCTCCTACTTCCAAATTACACTCTTGTGCTATCATATAGGTAAGAAGAGAGTATGATGCAATATTAAAAGGGACTCCTAAGAATACATCTGCACTTCTTTGGTATAATTGGCAAGAAAGGGTATTGTTTGCTACATAAAACTGAAAAAGGATATGACAAGGTGGTAAAGCCATTGAAGAAATCTCCCCCACATTCCAAGCACTCACTAAAAGCCTTCTTGAAGAGGGGTTATTCTTTATGTCGTTTATTAGGTTTGAAAGCTGATCTATTTTATTTCCTTGCTTTGTTTGCCACTCTCTCCACTGCTTTCCGTAAATTGGACCTAAGTCTCCATTACTATCAGCCCACTCATCCCAAATTGTAACATTATTATCATTAAGATATTTTATGTTTGTATCGCCCTTAATAAACCATAAAAGTTCATAAATTATGCTACGAGTGTGAAGTTTCTTTGTTGTAAGAAGAGGAAATCCTTCTTTTAAATTGCATCTAAATTGATAGCCAAAGCAGCTTATTGTTCCCGTATTTGTTCTATCTTCTTTCTCTACTCCATTATCCAATATATGTTGAAGTAAGTTCAAATATTGTTTCATTATTTCTTGTTTTCTTTTCTTCTTTGTTCAATTTCCATTAAGTCTTCTCCAATATCCCTTCTATAATATTTACCATTGAAGAGAATATTTTCAATATTGGAATAGCATTTTCTTCTTGCTCCTTTTATTGAACGACACTTTGCACTTACAACAATAACTCTTCCGCCATTGGTTAGTAGGTCTTCATTCTTTTTTTCTACTCCTGCATAGAATAAGGTGCATTGTTTAGTATTATCCATTCCCGTTATCTTATAGCCTTTTTCAAATTTCTCAGGATAACCCTTTGATGCCAAAACTACACAAACAGAAACATTATTTCCAATTTCTAATTCCACTTCATTTAGTTTATTATCCTTTAATGCAAGGAATAATTCCAATATATCTGTTTTTATTCTTGGAAATACAACCTCTGTTTCGGGGTCTCCCATTCTTACATTATATTCTATAACATAAGGCTCCCCATTAACAGACATTAGTCCTATGAAAATAAAACCTTGATATTCTATTTTCTCTTTTTCTAATCCTTTAATTGTTGGAAGAATTATTCTTTTTTCTACTTTTTCTACAAAATCCTTATCGCAAAACACCACAGGAGAAACAGCTCCCATACCACCAGTGTTTAATCCTGTATTATTTTCTCCTATTCTTTTATAATCCTTTGCAAAGGGTAGAATTTTATAATTCTTACCATCGGTAAGAACAAAGCAGCTACATTCAATCCCATCTAAGTATTGTTCAATAACAACTTTTTCAGAGGCATTTCCAAACTTTTGATTCATTAACATGGAATTTAGCTCTTCTTTAGCCTCAACTAAGTTATCAACTATTAAGACTCCTTTCCCTGCTGCTAAACCATCAGCTTTTAGAACATAGGGAGGAGACATTGTTTCTAAAAAAGCAAAAGCCTCATCTATGTTTTCCTTAGTAAAGGTCTTGCTTTTTGCTGTTGGGATATTATATTCTTTCATAAAACTCTTAGCAAAAGCCTTACTCCCTTCCAAAGATGCTCCTTTTTTTGAAGGACCAACAACTAAAACATCTTTTAATTGTTTATCCTCTTTAAAATAATCCCATATTCCATCAACTAAAAGCTGTTCCCCTCCTACAACAACTAAGGATATATCATTATCAATTACAAATTTCTTTATTTGGGAAAAATCATTATCTAAGGAAACATTCTCGCCTAAAAGTTCTGTTCCATAATTTCCAGAGGAAATAAATAACTTTTTTAATAATTTACTCTTACTTATACTTAGAGCTATTGCATTTTCTCTTGCACCAGAGCCTAAAACGAGAACATTTATTCTATTTCTTTTTACTTTTATTTCTTCTTTTTTCTCCATCAACTTTTGTCTTTTTTGTATTTTTTGGTTTATTACCACCCTTTTTATTATTAGTGTATTGTTTTTTTTCTTCTTCTTTTTGAGGATTAAAGCTCCTATATTCGGGTAAAAACTCTCCATCATCAACCAAAGAGAAGGTCATTTGTTTTTTTAATAAATTTACATCCTCCACCCTTATCTTTATTGGATCACCCAAACGATAAGTCCTATTATTATTTTTACCTACTACTTGATAATTATCCTCATCTATATAATAGAAATCATCATTCAAAGAACGTATAGGTATTAATCCTTCACACTTATTTTGGTCAATAAGGACGTATAATCCCCATTTACTAACCCCAGATATTGCTCCCAAGAACACCTCTCCTATTTTATCGGAAAGAAACTCTGCTTGCTTATACTTAACAGAGGTTCTTTCTGCCTCAGCAGCCCTTTTTTCCATCAAAGAACAATATTCACACTTTCCTTCTAAGTATTCCTTATCAACAGAAGGTTTATCTATTAGATACCCTTCCAAGAGACGATGCACCATTAAGTCGGGATAACGTCTTATTGGCGAAGTAAAATGAGTGTAATAGTTAAAAGAAAGTCCGTAATGTCCTATATTGTTTGTAGAATAATAAGCCTTAGACATTGTACGAATTGCAATAGAAGAAATCATTGTCTCTTCCCCCTTTCCACTTATTGCTTCAAAGAGTGTATTAAAACTTTTAACCAAAGCACCTCGTGATTCTGTCTTTATATCATAGCCCAATTTAGAGACAAATGTTTTAAAGGTTGATAATTTTTCTGGATTTGGTTCATCGTGTATCCTATAAACAAAGTTTTTTGCACCACCTTTCTTATTTTTTTCCTTACCTATCTTCTCTGCAACCTTTTTATTTGCTAGTAGCATAAACTCTTCAACAAGCCAATTCGCCTCTTTGCTTTCCTTAATATAAACACCAATAGGCTTTGCATTCTCATCTAAGTGAAATTTTACCTCTTGTGACTCAAAATTTATTGCACCTTTAACAAATCTTTTCTTACGTAGTATGGTTGCAATTTTGTGAAGTGGAAGTATAACCTCGGAAAGCTCTCCTTGTTTTTCTTCAATAGTTTTCTGAACCTCCTCATAAGTGAAGCGTCTGTTTGAATGAATTATTCCTTTTCCGAAAAACTGATCAATAATCTGTGCTTTTTCATCAATAATAAAGACTACAGAAAAGGTGAGACTATCCTTATTTGGTCCCAAAGAACAAACCCCATTGCTTAATTTTTCAGGTAGCATAGGAATTGTCCTATCTACTAAATATACAGAGGTGGCTCTTTTGTATGCCTCCTCATCTAAGAGTGAGCCTTTTTTGATATAGTGCGACACATCTGCAATATGGACTCCAATTTCATAAAGTCCATTATCTAAAACTCTAAAAGAAAGAGCATCATCAAAATCTTTTGCATCGTAAGGATCAATAGTTATCGTTGTTATTCCCCTAAAATCCCTCCTTTTTTCAATCTCTTCTTTGGATATTTTCTCAGAAATCTTCTGAGCTTCTTTTTCAACTTTTTCGCTAAAAGATAGAGGGAAACCATACTCTGCTAAAATGGAAAGCATCTCTGTATTGTTCTCTCCCTTTGTACCAAGAATCTCGACAACTCTTCCAAAAGGATTATTTGCCCTTTCATTCCAAGAGGTCATCTCAACTATAACCTTATCGTTCTCCTTAGCACCATTAATATCCTCCTTAGCAATAAATATATCCACAGGCATAGAGGCTGCATCGGGAATAAAGAAGGCATAGCTTTGATGTATTTGCATTGAGCCTACAAACCTCGTTTGGCTTCTTTCCAATACATCTGTTATCTGTCCCTCTAATTTTCTATTTTTCCTACGAGGAAATAAATATACCTTTACCTTATCATTATTGAGTGCGTGATTTGTGTTATTGGGTGCTATATAAACATCCTCCGAAAGGTTATCCACAATTACATAAGCCTTTCCCGTCTGTTTCATATCCACCTTCCCTATAACATAGTTGGAAGGCAATAAATCGGTTGTTATAAAACGAGTATCTATCCTATACTTTCCCCTATCTTCTTCTATTAAAATTTCTTTTTCAAGTAGGGATTCTATATTATTTTTGATAGTAATTTGCATTGCCCTATCATTTCTCCCCATTTGTGCAGCAATTTGTTTATAATTCATTGGCTTTTCTGGCGAAAAAGAAAGGATTTTTAGTATTTGAGTTTCTATGGTATTAGTTTTTTTTGCGTTTTTCTCCTTCATAAAAAAAAATTATTTTTCTATTTTGCAAATATAATATATTTAATCCATATATTAATTAAACATTTTTTAATTTTTTAAATAAAATTTATTTTTAACATTTTTTTAATCAAATGTTAAATTTTTTTTCTCCAAAATGGAAATTGCGATTTGACTTTCTCAAAATAATTTCGTATCTTTGCAAAACAAAGTTTCTTTTTTTGCTAAGAGCATAAAAATATCCCCATACCTTATTTCAATCTTATTAATATTTCAATTATTTTATTATCAACTTATTATCTCTAAATAAAACGCTGTTTTAGAAAATTATTTCTTCGTTTTAGCAAATTATTTCTTCATTTTATCGAAATAAAACAGCGTTTTATTTCGATAAATCTTCATGTTCTTTTTCTTAATTTAGAATTTAGTTTTTTATAATAAAAATAGGGAAAAATCATATCAATATTTCATTCAATTATATTGATAATTAATTATTTGATAATATAAAAAAGCGTTTAGCACATTTTTGCTTAAAAATTAGGGAATATTTTTAGTAAAGGGTTAAGAAATGTTAAAATATTGGCTTTTTTTGATAAAATGATGTTAAAATTAGGTCAAAAATTAGAAAATTCTTGTTAAAAAAATTGCGAATTTATACAATTGAACTATGCTTTTTAAGCAATAGGCAGGCAGGGACTACAATTAGAGAGGGTTAAAAAAAATCATAAAAATTATATACCTCTTTATATATAACTTTTACAAAAGAAAAAACCTCATTTTTTTGCAATTCAATACTACTTTTTGTCATAAGTTTCATTGGAATGGGCTTATTGTTTTTTGAATATGGGGGTTGTAGGTATTGTTCTTTTAAAAGAGTAAAGCCAAATTGTTTATAGAAATTTATCCTTCTTTTTTCTATATATCCCTTTGGAGGTTCTACTTCAAGAATTATTGGTTTTTTCTCATTTTTAATAAGAGAATCAATAACCTTTTTCCCATAACCATTATTTCTTTCATATTCTTCTATTGCAAAATGTTCTATATATACAAATGTTTCAAACTCCCATAAAGATATTATCCCTATTGGACTATTATTTTCCTCGTTTTTATGAATTATAAAGAAATTAAACTCTTTTTTTTCTCTAATAAGAGGTTCAATTAATGAGAATAATCTTCTTTCACAAGGAGGAAAACTATCACTATAAACCTTCTCTCCAAAGGATTTATACTTGCTTTTTTCCAATTTTTCAAAAAATAAATCCTCTTTATGCATAATATTTTAGGAGAATTTCTTTAATTTATAATTTGTATTATAGGAAATAATGTAGGATTATATAAGGTCCTTAGAATCCTTTATAAGATTGTATAGAAAGGCTCTTGCACGGAAAAGTTTTGCTTTAACAGTTCCCAAAGGAAGGTCTAATTGTTGAGAAATTTCTTCGTATGAAAGTTCGTCAAAATAGCGTAATTGAACCAATTTCTTATATGTTGGTTTTAATTTATTGACAATATCACGCATTAGGACTATCTTTTGTTTTTCTATTATCTTTTCCTCAGGGTCTAAGGTTGAACAAGCAATATCCTTTGCGTAAGATTCTCCATCATTATTGCTATATAGGTTGTCTATTGAAATGGTTTGAGTACGCTTTTTTCTTATAAAGTCAATGCAATTGTTCGTTGCAATGCGAAATAACCAAGTTGAAAAAGCATAATTTGGTGTATATTGTTCCAAGCGTTTAAAGGCTTTGCCAAAGGTTTCCAAAGTTAAATCGTCCGCATCATTGGAAGAATTGGTCATCTTCAAGAGCATATAATATATAGGCTCACGATAAATATTCATCAAGTCGGCATAAGCCTTTTGATCTCCATTTTCGCGAGCTGCCCTAACGAGATTATAATCTCTTATAGCCTTTTCACTCATTTGATTTGTTAATACTTCCATTGTTTCTTTTTTGTAGATAACGCACTTATATGAATTATAGTATTAAAAAATAGAAAGAAAATTTCCAAAAAAGGAGTAAAAAAGGCAATTTGTTTAATTTGTAGCTTCTTTGAAGAGATAAAATACATTGTAATTTGCAAGGAATATTTAACAATTAAGGGTAGAACTAAGTATTGCCAAGGAATTTTTGTTATTAGTAAGCCAACAAAAAATAGGATGTAGATTAAAAATGTTGAAAAAGGTATAATGGAGGAAATAAACTTATCCTTAAACTTAAAATAGGAAAGACAAACATAGTGTTTCTTCTTATTTAATATCATTTGTGATAATCCCTCTTCATAGTTTTTTATATTTATTGCATCCTTATCTATAATAACAGAGCAATTATTTGAATTTGCAAGTTTATTAACAAATATTTCGTCCTCTCCAACAGGGATTGTGTATTGCCATATAAAGCCATTGTTTTTAAAAAACAAATCTCTACTATAAGCTAAATTTGTTCCATAACCAGTATATGGATTACTTATAAGAGCATTTCCAAGATAATTAAGTGCAGAGGTTAGGTTATCGTAGGATATTAACCAAGAAATAAATCCTTTTTTCGTTTCATTCTTTGTAAATCCTAATATTATTTGTTTTCTCTTTCCCTCATATCCTCTAACCATAGAAGAAATCCACTTATAGGAAGAAGGTCTTGAAGAAGGTTCTATTAGTAGGATTAAATCATTTTTTGCAGTTTTTATTCCCAAAGAAAGAGGGTATTTCTTACCTAAAAACTTATTTACATTATCATAGAGATTGACAACATTTAAATGGGGATAAACCTCTTGGAATACTCTTAAAACTGCCTCAGACTTATCCTTTGAGGAATCATTTACAACAACAACTTCAAAGTTTGGATACTCTTGTTCTAATATTATTGGAAGTATTTTTTCTAAATTATACCTATCATTCTTTGCGACAATGACCACAGAAACCGAAGGTAGAGAATTTAAATTGCGTTCCTTTTTTGGAATTTCATTATAAAAGGCAACCTTAGAGAAGACAACCATATAGTATATTGCCTCAATTAAGACTAATAATCCTATTGAAGAAAGAAGAATTATGGCTTCAATATTGAAATGATAATTTATAAAATCCATATATTACAAAGTAAAAACGAGCAAAATTATTATTATATTCGTTTTTTAGTAGTATTTTTGTAAAAATTTTTCTAAACAACATTTGTTGATAACTATTTTAATGAATTTTACAATAAGCAACTTTTCTAAAGATACAAGTGCAAGAGCGGGGAAGATTTCCACATTTCATGGAGATATTCTTACTCCTATATTTATGCCCGTAGGAACTTTGGGCAGCGTTAAGATGATTCAATCATACCAATTGGTAGATGACGTAAAAGCACAGATTATTTTAGGCAACACCTATCATTTATATCTTCGTCCAAAAGTAGAAACAATAATTAAGGCAGGAGGAATACAAAGGTTTAATTCTTGGAATAGACCCATGCTAACCGATAGTGGAGGCTATCAGGTCTATTCTTTGGGAGAAAATCGCAAAATTAGTGAAGAAGGAGCCTTATTTCGCTCTCATATAGATGGGAGTAAGCATCTTTTTACTCCTGAAAAGGTAATAGACATTCAAAGAAATATAGGAGCGGATATAATAATGGCTTTTGATGAATGCACGCCTTATCCATGTGATTATTCTTATGCAAAGAACTCTTTAAGGATAACCAACCTTTGGCTTGATAGATGCGTAGAGCAATACAATAAAACCCAATGTCCTTATGGCTATCATCAATCACTATTTCCTATTGTTCAAGGTTCTGTTTATAGGGATTTGAGATTGGAAAGCTGCAAAAGGGTTGCGGATTTGAATTTAGAAGGCAATGCAATCGGCGGTCTTTCAGTTGGAGAACCAAAAGATGATATGTATTCTCTTACAGATCTATGTTGCCAAAACTTACCTAAGGATAAGCCAAGATACTTAATGGGTGTTGGAACTCCAGAAGATATTTTAGAATGTATAGCCTTAGGTGTAGATATGTTTGATTGCGTTATGCCAACACGTAATGGCAGAAATGGAATGTTATTTTCCTCAGAAGGGATAATGAATATGAAGAATGAGAAATGGAAAAACGATTTTTCTCTTTTGGATGAAAATGGAACAAGTATTGTGGATAAAACATATACTAAGGCTTATCTAAGACATTTGTTTGTCTCAAAGGAATTACTTGCTATGCAAATTGCATCCCTTCACAATTTGAGTTTCTATCTTTGGCTTGTGCAACAAGCAAGAGAACATATAATAAGTGGAGACTTTAAGCAATGGAAAGAAATTATGGTAAAAAAAGTTACTAATCGTTTATAGGATGTTAAAAAAGATAGATTGGTATATAATAAGACAGCTATTTGCTATTTTCCTTTTAGCAATTGCCCTGATTATTTTAATTGTTATAGTCTTTGACATATCGGAAAAATTGGATGATTTCCTTGAAAGAAAGGCTCCAATAAAGGATGTAATCTTTACTTACTATCTTAATTTCATCCCCTACTTTGTAAATCTTTTTGGACACTTGTTTTTCTTTATCTCTGTTATATTCCTAACTTCAAAAATGGCAGAAAGGACAGAGATAATTGCAATATTAAACTCTGGAATTAGCTTTAAAAGATTTTTAAGACCATTTTTGCTTTTGTCAATTCTTGTTGCCATTTTCAATATGTATTTAACCAATATCCTAATTCCACAAGTTAATAAGGTAAGATTGGAATTTGAAAGAGTTTATTATAGAAACCCTCAAAAGAATCAATTCTTCAACCTACATTTACAAACAGATAAGAATACTCAAATTTATGTAAAATCTTTCAACACCTTTACTTCAACAGGCTATCGTTTCACTAAGGAAACCTTTTCAAAGGATGGAATAAAGCAAAAGATTTCTGCAAGCAGCATTCATTATGATTCCATAAAAAATGTTTGGCTTTTGACAGATTATACCATAAGAGAAATATCGAAAGAGAAAGAAAAACTTACAAAAGGCTATCAAACCAATATGAAATTAAACCTTTTGCCAAAGGATTTCAATATAAACACTGCCAAAGTTGAGACTATGAGCTTTACAGAATTGAATAAATTCATAAAAAAAGAAGAAGAAAAAGGCTCAAAAGATGTAAATTTATACCTTATTGAAAAATATCAACGGCTATTAAATCCTCTTGCTTATATTGCTCTTACTCTTATTGGCGTTTCTCTTTCTTCCAGAAAGATGAGAGGTGGAACCGGCTTACATCTTGCCTTAGGAATAACACTTGCTTTTAGCTTTATTATGATAATGAAAATAACATCTGTCTTTGCAATTAAAAGTAATCTTCCTCCATTAATAGCAGTTCTAATCCCAATTGTTTTCTTTACATTAGTGGGATTATTTCTTTTGCATAAGGCACCAAAATAAAAAAAAAGGAGAAAAAAATGAATATGATATTAAATGATATAATCAGCAGGATAATTAAAACAAGGCTACCCAAGATAGAACACTTTATGAACAATCCTTTGGAAGTTCAGCAAGAGGTTTTCAATGAATTAATCCTTGATGCAAAAGATACAATATGGGGAAAGTATTATGACTATGCTACAATAAATAATTGGGAAACCTTTAATCAAAGAGTACCTTTAAATGATTATAATTCTCTTCTACCTTTTTTTGAAAGAATAAGAAAAGGAGAAAATAATGTTCTTTGGGCAAGTGAAATTAAATGGTTCTCTAAGTCTTCTGGAACAACTTCAACAAAGAGTAAGTTTATTCCAATAAGCGAAGAGTCCCTACAAAAGTGTCACTTCAAAGGAGGAAAGGATATGTTGGCTCTTTATGTGAATAATTATGAAAATAGCAATATCTTTTCAGGAACATCATTAGCTTTGGGAGGCTCTCAACAAGAGAATGAATATAATAATGACATCTTTATTGGGGATGTTTCTGCTATTTTAATAGACAATCTCCCCTATTGGGCTGAATTTTTCCGCACTCCAAAAAAAGAAATTGCCCTAATGTCTGAATGGGAAACAAAGTTAAAGAAGATGATTAAGGATGTTTCTCAAAAAAATGTTGTAAGCCTTGCAGGAGTTCCCTCTTGGATGTTACTACTCTTAAAAGGAGTTATTGAAAATTCAGGAAAGACAATAGAGGAAGTATGGCCTAATTTGGAAGTTTATTTTCATGGAGGTGTTTCTTTAATACCTTATAGGAATCAATTCAATGAAATACTTCCTCAAAAAATGAATTATATGGAAACATATAATGCCTCCGAAGGCTTCTTTGGGCTTCAAGATAGGATAGATAATGATTCCTTACTCCTACTTTTGGATTATGGAATATACTATGAGTTTATACCAATGAGTGAGTTTTCAAAAGAAAATCCAAAGATAATTAACCTCTCACAGGTTGAAAAAAACAAGAACTATGCTATGGTTATATCCACCAATGGTGGCTTATGGAGATATTTAATAGGAGATACAATTTCATTTACCGAAATTAAACCCTATCGTTTTAAGATTACAGGAAGAACAAAAAGCTATATTAATCTTTGTGGAGAAGAACTTATATCCGACAATGCTAATAGGGCAATAGAAATTGCTTCAAAGGCGACAGACGCTATCGTAAGCGAATATACTGCGGGACCATTTTTAGGAGATAAACAATACCATGAGTGGATAATTGAGTTTGATAGAAAACCCAATGACTTGGAAAAATTTTCCGAAATATTGGATATGACATTAAAAGAACTTAATTCCGATTATGAGGCTAAAAGATATAAAAATCTAATATTGCAAAAACCAAAACTAAATATTGTAGAAAAAGGTACGTTCTATAAATGGTTAAAAGATAAAGGTAAGATTGGGGGACAACACAAAGTACCACGCTTAGCCAATAACAGAGAATATATTGATCAAATACTAAAAATTGCAGAATATGACAATAAATGAAATTCAAGACAAGATAATTGAAGACTTTTCTTTATTCACAGATTGGATGGATAAATACAATTATATAATAGAACTTGGAAGAGAATGTCCATTAATTGATGAAAAGGATAAAAAGGATAAAAACCTTATTGACGGATGTCTATCAAAGGTGTGGGTAACTTCAAAAATTGAAGATGGGAAAATGATAATAAAGGCAGACTCCGATGCAGTAATAACAAAGGGAATTATAACTCTGCTTTTAAAAATATTCAATAATCAAACTCCAAAAGATGTTTATAATTCCGACCTTTACTTTATTGACAAAATTGGATTAACCTCTCACCTATCTCCAACAAGGAGTAACGGACTTTTTTCTATGATTAAACAAATAAAACTCTATGCACTTGCATTTCTTTCACAAGAAAGTAAAGGATAGAAATTACGGATCCATTAATAGAGAAGTAATACGGAAATTGAAAAAGGACCCTTTGGCAATTTTCAGTATTACTATTATTGGTCTTTTTACAACAATTGCAATATTGGGATATACAATAACTCCCGATAAAACCCCTTTTTCAAACCAACAATACCTTGAAATTGCAGCCCAAAAACCCCTATTTAAAGTAGATTTTCTTCGTTATTGGGAAAAAAATCAAAAAAAAGAAAAAACAAACTTCTTTAAAACCCTATTATTTGGAAGAAAAAACTCATATAGCTCACTACCTATAAGCTCCTTTACAATAAGAAATGATAGTCTTATTGCAGAGGTATTCTCTCCAAATAAGGATGATGAAAAGGAATATTTCTTTTTGGATTTAAGAAAAAACGATTATAGGATAAAAAAACAAACATATATTTTAGGAACTGACTCTTATGGAAGAGATATGCTTTCACAACTTATGATAGGAACAAGAGTTAGTTTGTCTGTTGGAATAATTTCA
This sequence comes from Bacteroidales bacterium, assembly GCA_031262295.1. Classification (GTDB taxonomy): domain Bacteria; phylum Bacteroidota; class Bacteroidia; order Bacteroidales; family P3; genus UBA10566. Next base: position 66,943 of record JAISIA010000036.1, read on the forward strand.
ATATTCATATCCCTTATAATTGGAATAAGTCTTGGTGCTATTGCAGCATATTATGGCAAGTGGGTTGATAATTTAATTATGTGGCTAATCAATGTCGTTTGGTCAATTCCCACAATCCTATTAGTTATTGCAATAACCTTTGCTTTGGGTAAGGGATTTTGGCAAGTTTTTCTTGCCGTTGGTCTAACAATGTGGGTGGATGTTGCTCGTATGACACGAGGACAAATACTTTCTTTAAAGGAAAAAGAATTTGTTGAAGCTGGAAAAGCATTAGGATTTAAGGATAGTAGGATAATTATTCGCCATATACTCCCTAATATTGTAGGGGCAATAAGTGTTATAACTGCATCTAACTTTGCAACGGCAATACTTCAAGAGGCAGGTCTTAGTTTCTTAGGAATAGGTGTTCAACCTCCAATGCCCTCTTGGGGAGGTATGATTAAGGAAAACTATGGATATATTATATTGGATTCACCCTATATGGCAATAATTCCGGGTTTAGCAATTATGCTTTTAGTAACAGCTTTCATTCTCTTAGGTTCTTCTTTAAGAAAGGCTATGGATGTAAAAGACTAATAGCCTTTGCAAATGAGGTTTCTCTTCCACAATCTACCCAAATTTCTTCACTATGTAAATAAGCCTTAAAAGAATTTCTTTGGTTTAAACCCCTATTTTTTGAAACTATATTTAAGTATTGAGGAATTATAGGAAAGACTTTCTCTTTTTTATCAAATAAATCTATGATTTGAGGTTTAATAAAATGAATACCACTAAAAGCATAAGGATATAATTCATTAATATCATAACTATTATCAACAATTATCCTTTCTTTTGTCTTAATATTCTCCCAACCACAAAGCATATTTTCCCTACAAAAAAGTAAATACCTCGAAGTTTCTCTCTTTGCAACTGCAAGCGTTGCAAGACTTTTGTTTGTTTTATGATAATTATAAAGCTCTAAAAAGTTGATTTTGGAAATAATATCTACATTATGAACCAATATATCTTTATCTTTAGAAAATAGATTTCTTGCATTAAGTATTGCTCCTCCTGTATCTAAAAGCAAGGCTCTTTCATCGGAAATAATAATATCTGCATCATAATTCTTACTATCTATATGCTCAATTATTTTATCTGCAAAATGATGAACATTAATAATAATTCTTTTACAGCCAAAGGAAATTAGTTTATTTATATTATGCTCCAAAAGAGTTTTTCCTCCAATTTCTACCAAAGCCTTAGGCTTATCCTTAGTCAAATCCTTTAATCTTGTACCTAAACCTGCGGCTAAGATAAATACCTCAAACATTTTTTCTTTTAATGTTTTATGTTGAAAAAAATATCTATTGAATAATATAGGTATATGTTAAGGCAATGGAATATTGTTGTTGTTTTTCCAATCTACCCAAAGAGAAATAATGTTGGAAAGAAGCCTCAAAGCCAATTGCATGATGGTCCATTGCAACCATAAGTCCAACTCTTGGAATAAGACCTACACGAAAACCAGATTGTCCTTCATAATCTCTAAGATAATAACCAAAAGAATCATCACTCTTATTTGCATCATTACTTAAAGAATAATCATACAATCCCCATATTGCTCCAAAACCTATTCCAGCATAAGGCTTTAATCTATCCCAAAAAGAATAGTAGGATTCTTCATTATGGAAATAATAGTTGGCATATAATGTAAAAGGAACCTGTTGTGCATCCTTTACAAACTTTCTTGGAAGAAACTCTATCTTATATGAAGTACCCTTTACATAAGAAAAGCCTAATTCTGCTCCTACTCCTATTTTCACTTCTTGAAATTGATATTCAATAGAGGCAGAAAAGCCTGCTCCCCAAATATAATTTTTAGTAAAGTCGCCAAAAGTTTTAAAGGCTAAGGGTTTTACGGAATAAAATATATCGTAAGGTTCTCCATTAGAAAGTCTATGATAGTCTTGCGATGACGCATTATTAAATCCTAATAATGATACAAGTAGAAATAAAATACCAACTCTTTTCATATAATGTTATATTTTTATTTATTTTGCCAAGAATCTTTTAATGTACAAGCACGATTAAAGACCAATTTCTCACAAGTTGAATCATAATCCACAGAAAAATATCCCAACCTTTCAAATTGAAATTTATCTAATGGCTTAACATCTTTTAGAGAGGTCTCAACCTTTGCATTATTAATTATTTTTAAGGATTCTTTATTTAAATTATCTAAAAATGTCTTACCCTCTTCAACCTTTTCAGGCATTTCATTAGAGAATAATCTATCAAATAGACGAACCTCTGCATTTAAACAATTCTTTGCATCAACCCAATGAATAGTTCCCTTAACCTTTCTTCCATCAGGGGAATTTCCTCCCCTACTTTGTGGATCATAAGTGCAATGAACAACGGTTATGTTTCCATTAGAATCCTTCTCAAAAGAAACACATTTAACAAAATAGGCATAACGCAAACGCACCTCTTGATTAAGAGCCAAACGGAAATACTTCTTTGGAGCATCTTCCATAAAGTCATCTCTTTCTATGTATAATGTATTAGAAAATGTTAAAGAACGAGTACCTTTTGATTCATCCTCAGGATTATTTATCGCCTCCATAGTCTCACATAAGGTCTCATCGTAATTGTCTATTACCAATTTTATAGGATCTAATACAGCCATAACCCTATTTGCTCTCTTGTTAAGGTCTTCTCTTAGTGAAAACTCCAAACGTCCAACATCAATAAAGTTATCCCTCTTTGCAACGCCTATACTTTCACAAAAATTACGAATACTCTCTGAGGTATATCCTCTTCTTCTAAAACCACATATTGTAGGCATACGAGGATCGTCCCAACCAGAAACAAAACCTTCTTGAACCAATTGAAGCAATTTTCTCTTACTCATAACAGTATATGAAAGATTTAAACGTGCAAATTCATATTGATGTGAAGGAAATATCTCCAATTTTTCAATAAACCAATCGTAAAGTGGGCGATGAATATCAAACTCTAAGGTACATATTGAATGAGTTATTCTTTCCAAAGAGTCACTCTGCCCATGAGCATAGTCATACATTGGATATATACACCATTTATTGCCTGTGCGATGATGTTCTGTGTGTAGTATTCGATACATTATAGGGTCACGCATGTGCATATTAGTGTGAGCCATATCTATCTTTGCTCTTAAAATCTTAGAGCCATCTTCAAAAACACCTTCTCTCATTTGGCGAAAAAGCAAGAGATTTTCCTCAGGAGTACGATTTCTATATGGACTATCCTTACCCGGAGTTTGAACAGTCCCTCTATTTTTTCGTATCTCCTCCAAAGACTGATCATCAACGTAAGCAAGTCCTTTCTCAATTAAGTTTTCAGCCCAAATATATAGTTGTTCAAAGTAGTCTGAGGCATAATGTTCTTCCTTCCAAGTAAAGCCCAACCATTTTATGTCTTCCTTTATACTATCAACATATTCAACATCTTCCTTAGTGGGATTTGTATCATCAAATCTTAAATTTGTTGTTCCGCCATATTTTTTAGCTAAGGAAAAGTTTAGACATATACTTTTTGCATGACCAATATGTAAATATCCATTAGGTTCAGGAGGAAAACGAGTTATAATACTTTTATGTACCCCTGTTTTTAGGTCATTTTCTATTATTTCTTCCAAAAAATTCAATGAGTTTTTTTCAATACTCGCTTCCATCTAATGATTTTTGTTAATTAAAGATAAAAATTTTATATGCAAGGTGCAAAAATACACATAAACTTTGTAATTGAAAACTTTTTTAATCCAAATATTAACACTTTAATAAGATAAAACTCATAAAAGCATATTTAATCAACTAAAATTAATCCTTTTTTACCACCAAGTGGCTTTTATTCGTCCTACGGAAGTCTGGTTTTGTCGGCAACCGACCTTTAATTTTCCTAACGGACCACCAAGTGGCTTTTAATTGTCCTACGGAAGTCTGGTTTTATGATTATGCATTAATAATTTCAGAAAAATAAAACGAAGAAATAATTTACTAAAACGAAGAAATAATTTACTAAAACGAAGAAATAATTTACTAAAACGAAGATTTATTTTTATTGAATTATAAATAAAAAAAACGACCTCCCTAAAAAAGGGAGGTCGCAAGTGTAATCAAAATAACTAATTAATAATTAAAAAGCAAAAAATTAATTATTCAAACACTTATTCATTCATTATTTATTTGCGGGTTTTAAGTTTTCTGGTTTTAAAGAATAACGAACATATTCTTTATGATTCAAATATTTTTCTGCAGCTTTTTTAAGGTCATCCTTAGTTATAGCATTAATTGCATTAGAATATTCTTCAAAAGTTAGCATTGGGTATTCATACCAACGAGAACCAGTTATAACACTTGTCCAATAACTATTGTTTTGCATTTGTGTTTTTCTATTGGAAATTAATTGTTCCTTAGCCTTTGCAATATCTTCATCTGTTGGTCCATTATTTATAATATTGTCTATAACTTCAAATGTTGCTGTTGTTAATTTATCAATATTATCAGGCTTGCAAGTATATAAACACAATGCAGTAGTTGTTGCCTTAGGATATTTATCATAAGATAATACAAAGTATGGAGAATATGTTCCACCTAATTGTTCGCGGATAACTTGTGTTAATTTTATATCACATATATTATTTAATATATTAACTGAATATCTATCATTATCTGACCAATTGAAATTATTTTCAAAAGCAATTATCATCATAGATTTATCTTCTGTTCCTCCATAGTATGTGTTATCAACAACACCTTTTGCAAATTCTGTGCTACGATCCTTCCATTGTTCTTTCTTTGAAGAAGAAGGAATACCACCAATGTATTTTTCAATCAAAGGAAGATCTTTCTTTTCATCTATATTACCAACAAAAACGAATGTGAAGTCAGAAGCATTATTGAATCTTTCTTTAAAGATTTTTAACATCTTATTTGCGTCAATTTGTTTTAATTGAGCCTCTGTTGGAAGAAGTATTGTTCTTTTATCATTAGGGTACATAACCTTTGTCATTCCCAATTGATAGTTTGCCTCAGGTGAATTTTTTATTTGATTTATTTGAGTTTTCAAATTATCAATCTTAGCTTCTATTGCTTCCTTATCAACTCTTGGTGCAGTGAAATACATATAAACATATTGTAACATATATTCAAAATCCTTAGGAGTAGAATAACCAGAAACAACTTCTTGATCACCACCAATAGAAACGGAAGCATTGAAATTCTTTCCTTTCATGAATTTTTGCAATTGGCTATCATTATAAGTTCCTATACCACTTGCTTCAATCATAGTTGCAGCATAAGTTGCATTAACCATATCCTTATCTTCATATAATGAATTTCCACCAGGACTTGTTGCAGTTAGGCGTATTTCGTCATTTTTTAATTCAGTTGGTTTAACAATTACTGTTGCTCCATTTGAAAGAGTGTATTCTGTGTATCCGAATTTTTCATTCTTAGTTGTCTTTGTAACCTTTCCTCCTTTTGGTTCATTAGCTAAGAAAGGTTCTGTCTTTGTATTATCAACCCATTGTTTCATCTTAGCATTATTAGCCTTTTCTATGACTTTCTTAACATCAGCCTCTGTTGGTATTTTTGCTCCATCTTTTTGAGGCATAGAAAGAGTTACAATCATATTGTCATCACCCTTAATCCAATCTCTTAATATTTGATTTACTTCTTCAAGAGTTATTCCTTCAACAAGTTCTTTTGCGTATTTATTTTCTATTTTAGCACCAACAAACGGAGCTCCTTCTAAGAAGTTTGCAACTAATTCCCTTGCTAAACGAGTATTTTCTGTCTTACTTTCTTCCTTTGCAGCCTTATCATAGTTGGTTAGAACTTCATCTTTTGCTCTTTCCAATTCAGTTGCTAAGAAACCATTTTGAAGAACTCTCTGGTTTTCTTCTAAAATTGCTTTTAAAGCATCAAGAATCTTGCCTTCCTTTGCACTTGCTCCTAAATAATAGGCATCCAAAGGACGAGCTACAAAGCTACCAAAGCCACCATAAGCTCCCATATAAGGAGTAGCTTTCTTATTTGCAAGTTCAGAAAAACGTGCAGAAAGCATTTGTTCAAATAAGTCCTTGATTAGGTATGTACGGAAGTCACCTATTGTTGCAATTTTTGTTGCAGGTCTTTTGTACATTATTTGAATGGAATTGTTTGTTGCTTCTTTATCTGTTGCAATACCAATTAATGGTTCTGTATTATCAGGAATTGTATTAACAGGACGATTTAGTGGAGTACAAGGTTTAGGCATCATAGTAAAGAAATCTATAACCTTTTGTTCCATTTCATCTGCATCAAAATCTCCAACGATGATTACAGCCATATTATCTGGACGATACCATTTTTGATAGAAACCTCTTATGTCAGAATATTTGAAATTTTGTAACCAATCCAAAGTTCCAATAGGCATTCTTTCTGCATATTTAGACCCTTTGCACATTACCGCATAGTTTTCTTCCATAACACGGCGATTACCGCTACGGCTCATTCTCCATTCTTCTATAATAACTCCTCTTTCATCGTCAATTTCTTTTGCAGTCATTAAATTTCCGCCTGCCCAGCCATCTAAGATCTTTAAACCCATTTCAAGCATCTTTGGATCATCTGTTGGTAATTGCAAATTATAGACTGTCTCATCAAAGGAAGTGTAAGCATTTATGTCTGCCCCAAAAACAATACCTTTCTTTTCTAATTGATTTATTAATTCGTTGTCTGGGAATTGTCTTGTCCCATTGAAACTCATGTGTTCAGTAAAGTGAGCTAATCCAAGTTCATTTGTTTCTTCTAAAACACTTCCTGCATTAACTGCTAAGAAGAATTCTGCCCTGTTTTCAGGTTTTTTGTTGGCTTTTACGTAGTATGTCAAGCCATTTTCCAACTTGCCATAACGAACAGTGCCGTTTAATTTGAGCTTTTCATTTAGGTTTAATGCCTTTTTCGTTGCATTACCCTTTTGAGAAAATCCCATAGTAGAGAGTACTAATGACAAACTCAGTACTAATAAAAATTTACCTCTCATCTTTTCTTGTTTTAAGTGAATAATTATTTTCATTATTTTATATTATACATTATATATAGTGTATAATCTTTTTTCTAATTTTTCTAATAAATGCTCGCCTTAGAAGTTCTTTTTAATATAAATACTTTATAAAAGAATAATTAAAAAGGAAAAATCATTTTAGCTTAACGTTGCAAAATAACAACATATTATTATAACTACCAAACATTTTTATTTTAAAAGGCAGAAAAATTAATGATAGACCTATAATAAGTATAAATCAATTAATCCTTTTGGAGCATTAATATATATTGTATTATTTTCCCTATCCACCTTTTCAATAACACTATCAATAACGGGAATTAGTATTTCTTTTCCTTGATTTTCTATTGAGAAAATTGGTTGGACTGCATACTCTAATACTTCCTTTATATAGCCAATTTCTCCCTTTTCTTTATCTATAACCTTAAAGTTTATAACCTCATGAAAATAGAACTTATTCCCCTCTAAAACGGGTAAAAGTTCCAAAGGTAAATAAAGAGATTTGTTTTTTAACCTATCAATATCTTCAAAACTTACTCCTTGAAGACGAACAACAGCAGTGTTGTTACTATTTATTCTAATCTTTTCTATGGGATATAGAACTAAAACCTTATTAATTTCAATATAAACTCCGTCCAATTCTTTATATTCATCTGGATTATCAACATCCATATAAATTACAATCTCTCCCTTAAAGCTAAAAGGCTTTAATATCTTTCCAAAATAAAAGCAATCTTTTATATCCATAAAAACGTATTTGTTAGCAAAATTACAATTTTGTTTTTATTAAACAACCTATTCCTATATTTTATTTTTAACATATTAATATTTATTATAAAGAAATAAGTATTAATTTTGCGACTTGTAATTTATTAAAAAACCAATTAAATATTAGTTAAAACAAATTAAAATGAAACAAGTACATAACTTTAACGCAGGTCCCTGCGTATTGCCAAAAGAGGCAATAGAATCAGCCATTGAAGCAATAAGAGATTTTGATAACACAGGAATAGGTGTGTTGGAAATATCTCATCGTACCCCAGGATGGGAAAGAATAATGGCAGAAACAGAACAATTATGGAGAGATTTATTGGATATTCCAGAAGAATATGCTGTATTGTTCTTAGGAGGTGGTGCATCAACACAATTTTTTAATGTGCCAGCAAACCTTTTAAATAAAAAAGCTGCTTATTTGCAAACAGGAGTTTGGGCAAAAAAAGCAATAAAAGAAGCAAAATTCTATGGAGAAGTTGAAGTCGTTGCATCATCAGAAGACAAAAACTACACATATATTCCAAAGAATTACACAATACCACAAGATGCAGACTATTTTCATATAACAACAAATAACACAATTTATGGTACCGAAATAAAAGAAGATATGTCTTGTCCAACACTTTTAGTTGCAGATATGTCTTCTGATATTATGTCTCGAAAGGTTGATATTAGAAAATACGCTCTAATTTATGGAGGAGCACAAAAAAATGTTGGTCCAGCAGGTGTAACATTTGTTATAGTTAGAAAAGACATTTTAGGAAAGGTTGATAGAAAACTCCAAACTATGGTTGATTATAGAACACATATAGGAGATGAACCAAAGAACAATTCAATGTTTAACACCCCTCCTGTATTTTCTATATTCGTTATGCACGAAACTCTAAAATGGTTAAAGAGTCTTGGAGGCTTGGATGCAATGAATAAAATCAATAAAGAAAAGGCTGAAACCCTATATAACGAAATTGATCGCAATAAAATGTTTGTTGGAACTGCACAAAAAGAAGATCGTTCAATAATGAATGTATGTTTTGTTATGGCAGAACAATATAAAGATAAGGAATCCGACTTTATGGCATTTGCAAAAGAAAGAGGTATGGTGGGAATAAAGGGACATCGCTCCGTTGGAGGCTTCCGTGCATCTATCTATAATGCTTGTCCATTGGAATCAGTTAAGGCTTTGGTTGCTTGTATGCAAGAATTTGAAAAATTAAACGCTTAACAATTATGACAAAAGTTTTAGTAGCAACAGACAAACCTTTTGCTAAGGTTGCCGTTGATGGAATTAGAGAAATTATAGAAGATGCTGGATTTACTCTTTCTTTATTGGAGAAATACACAGATGTGAATGATTTTTACAATGCAGTAAAAGACGCTGATGCATTAATTGTTCGCTCGGATAAAGTAACAAAACAAGTAGTAGATAATGCAGAAAAATTGAAAATTGTTGTACGTGCAGGAGCAGGATATGATAATTTGGATTTAGATGCACTTTCACAAAAGAATATTGTTGCAATGAATACTCCGGGACAAAACTCAAATGCCGTTGCAGAACTTGCAATAGGTATGATGATATTTATGGCTCGCTCAGCATTTAACCCACAAACAGGAACAGAACTCTTAGGAAAACGCTTAGGATTGCAGGCTTATGGTCACGTAGGAGCATTAGTAGCACAAAAAGCAAAAGCATTGGGTATGGAAGTTTATGCTTTTGACCCTTTTGTTTCAAAAGAGGATATGGAAAAACAAGGAGTTAAGGCAGTTTCTTCCGTAGAAGAACTATATAAGACTTGCAATTATGTATCCATTCACATACCTGCTAACGAAAAGACAAAGAAATCCATAAACTATAACTTGATTTCTCTTCTTCCAAAAGGAGGTTGTATTATCAATACTGCAAGAAAAGAAGTCATCAATGAGGAAGATTTGTTGAAATGTCTTAAAGAAAGAGAGGACATAAAGTATTGTTCCGATATAGCAGCAGACAATCAAAACGAATTAAATGAGTTTTTCCCAAGAGTATTTTCTACTCCTAAGAAAATGGGAGCACAAACCCAAGAGGCAAACATAAATGCCGGACTTGCCGCAGCAAGACAAATTGTAGATTTTATTAAAAACGGAGTAACAAAATTCAAAGTTAATTAGACCGCCAAGCGGCATTTATTCGTCCATACGGAAGTATGGTAGTTTTCTTATAATTATAAATCCGATAGGAATATTAAAAGCCGCTTGACAGAGGGTAGTTCCAATATATAAAAAACAGCGTTTTTCTAAATTAAAACGCTGTTTTTTTTGCTAAAACAAGGATAATTTTCTATCTAATTACAATAACCAACAAGCAACTCCACAAATTAAAGACCTAAAATATTATATTTTCAAAAATATTTAACATTCTTCGCCCCATTTTTTGACCAATTTTAACATAATTTTATCTAAATTTGCCCAAATTTTAACATTTTTTAACATTTCATTCATTTTTTGTCGGCAACCGACCTTTGTTTTTCCTAACGGAATTTCATATTTTTCAAATTATTAATTATCAATATAATCCAAATATATTTTAATATATTCTCCCCTATTTTTAATTAAAAAAATCAAATTCTAATTTTTTCAGAAAAAAACGAAGAAAAATTCAAATAAAACGCTGTTTTATTTTGCTAAAACGAAGAAATAATTTTCTAAAACCTCGTTTTAATTTTCTAAAACGAAGATTTATTTAAAGA
>JAISIA010000006.1 GCA_031262295.1 Bacteroidales bacterium
GCAAGAACGCTATCTCCTGCATTAATCCAAGAACCTTCTCTCCAAGTGGAATCGTATATGAAATTCACAACAGTGTTTTTATCTATACTTAAATTCATTGTATCAGGTAATGTAGAAGAAGTACTTTCCCATAAAAGAAGAGGAGTAACTGTTGGTGCATCATTTTTAAATTGATCATTTTCTATTCCGTCTGTTAGTGTGATTGAATCAAATAATGCACTTCCAAATTGCCAAGTTACATCATCAATCAAAGAATAATCTCCTTCATTACTATATGTACGTGCTATTTGTCCATAAGGACGAGAAAGAATTAAGGATTTTCTTTGAGAAGGTAGTAAGCGTTGGAATTGAGAAGCGGCAACCATACCACCATCTGTTGTAAGTTGAAATTTATTTGGATTATATCCTTCGGAATTTGCAGTCCATAGGACATCGCCTGATTTATTTACTCCCAATTCTCCTGAATTGGCAATAAAAACAGAACCATTATCAACAGTACCTCCAACAATTGAAGCATCAGGAGTAACAGCTACACTATAGAATTGTGTTGTGTTCATATTTTTTGTTGAAAGTCTCCAAGCAGTGTAAGCTAATACTGAATCATAAGAATATATATGAATACCTGCACTTGATGCTACAACAATCATTGTTGAATCTACATAGTTTAATGGATTTTTCTTTAATATGATTTCATTCATTCCACTACTTACATATTCATCAGAGGTTCTTATACCATTGGTTGAATTTTGAGAATTTGTATATCTACTCATTTGTTCCCAATAATAAATATCAGATTCGTTTGCATCATAACCACGATATACATAATATCCTCCTAAATATATTTGTTCTGGCTCAACATAATCATTTACTGCCATAGCCATAGAAGTATAATCTTGTCCGTTAATATAAGATTGAGGAGTTGTTCTTCTCCATAATACCTCATTTATATCATTTGTCCTTACAAGCATTAAATTTCTTGTTATATAACCTTCACCCGCATCTGCTACATAACTATTATAGACAAATAATCTATTAGGATAATTATTTCCAAATGCTAATCTGATTCTATCTATGCTCATTATTGCTGGTTCAAAGTTTTTTAATGAATCTACTTTGTAGATAACGCGAAAATCACTTGCAAAATCGTCATTAGAAACTGCAACTTTTGCTTCGCTATCATTAAAATATACTGCTGCAACTCCATTAGAATTGAAAACAATATCTCCTACTTTTACAACACTTGTTAGATTATTAACCTCTGACCAGCTATCTTGTTCCAATAACATTAGACCTGCTTGTGTTGCAACATAGACTTTATTTGTTATTTCATTTACTGCAATACGATTAATAAAGCTTTTTCCATCTCCATAGTTGTATGGAGCACTTGGTTTTGTAAAATCTAATAATTGAAATTTAATATTTGTCTTAGCCCAATCATACTTTGCATCATCGCTTGTAAGATTTGTTGCCCACTCTTTATTAAATCCTTCTGCTGTTTGCAAACGATAAACTCCGTTTCCCAACATTCCAATCTTATCATTATTTATTCCAAAGCCAGCAGATTCATAATTGCTTTCTCCCGTTCCTAAATAAATAACTCCATTATTATCTTGTGCAATGGCTGTTATTGCTAAATTGGCTTGGTTATCGCTACTAAGAGAAATCTCTTGCCAGTTTTTACCATTATTAACGCTAATAAACAAGCCTCCGGCTACTCCTCCGGAGTAAAGAACATTAGGATTGAATCTATCAAAAATTATTGCCCTTGAACGACCACTTACATTGTCTGGTCCCAAAGCTATCCATTCTTCTTGGCTTTGTGCATTTGCTCCATTGAAAGCAAAACCTAAGATTATAGAAAATAGCAATCCAAATAGTAATTTTTTGTGTCTCATAAACATATTCCTTTTTAGGTGAAAAATTATCTTCAAAATTTAACGGCAAAAGTACAAATAATAATTATATAAAAAACTTTTTTTCACATTATTTTAATATATAACAAACAAAAATACTTTTTTTATTGCTTTGATACCTTCTTTAAGGTTATAGTATCAAAGATAAGATATATTACATATAAAGAAAGATAGAATATAACAAAAGGAATGCTTCTGTCAATATTTAAGGCAAAGACAATAATTAGAAGTAATATGTATAGCATTAGCTTAATTGCCTTAACTATTAGGAATATTCTTTCAAAGGGAACCTTCTTTTCCTTAGTGCAAAAGTAAATTGTAGTATATCCTATTGCAGTTATTATATAGAAAAACAATGTATAGTATGGCATATAATGACTAATTATATTCTTTCCCATAAGCAATATTACAAAGAAAGCTATAAAACATACAGCTATTGAAAGAATTGATAGCTTTGTCATATAGGATGCAATTGGATTTTGTTTCATATTATTATATTATATTTTAGTTTTTTTATTCTTTTACCTTTCTTCTTACTCTATCGTATCATCGTTTCCCTCAGATAACATTGAGCATTTGCCCGAAAAAACTGCACCTGGGGCAATGGATAATTTACATATAGATATATCTCCATTAATTGTTGCATTCTCTTGTAGAGAAAGTAATTCTCTTACTTTTACATTTCCTTGTATTGTTCCTGAAATATCGGCACTCAAACACACAATATCTCCAACTATTTTCCCTGCCTCACCAACAACTAACTTTCCTTCTACTTGTAGATTTCCTTCTAATATTCCATCTATTCTTATATCCCCAACAGAGGAAACATCACCTCTAATCTTAGTATTGTTATTTATTATATTTATCTTATTGGTTGGAGAAGACTCATTATTATTATTCTTTGCCATAACTAATATTTTTTATTGGTTTTCTTTCTTTTCTTCAAGGGGTTTAAGGTAGAATATTCTGAAAAACTTCATATATGCAGGGATATTCTTTCTTTTGTAGAAGGTAGGATAGTTTTGAGAAGATATAATAAAGTGTTTATAAAGTGTGGCATCTATTCCATTTAACACTTCATTGGTTGATATTACTGCATTATAATATTCCATTGCCTTATCTATGGTTTCAAATTGATCAACCGTTATCATCTGTTGTGAAAGAGTAAATAATAGACTCGTTAGTTTTAGGTTTTCTGCCTTATAATACTTACTATTGAAATTGGAATAGCGAATCTTCATCTCTGAGGCATTAAGTTTTGAATCATCAAACAATATTACATAGAAATGATTCATATTCCTATAACGATAAATTAAACTTTCGGCATCTAATATATCATCATCATCAACATTATTAATAATAACCTCATTTATTTTTTCTTTTTTCTCATCCCTTTCTCCTTCTTTTTCCTTTGATGTCTCTTCATTATTATTTGCTAAATCCTCCTTATGATTTAGGTTATTGCTTGCCAAATTATAGTTTTGGCTAAGATATTTCAACTGACTTTCAATTGTTGGAGTTATTTCGCTTGAAGGATAATTATAAACTATCATATTGAGATTGCTCATTAGAGAATCCATACCGAAGAGCTTACCCTTAGAAATTGCTTCCAAATAAAGTAATTTTGGAATATAAGCTCCAAGTTTTATAGTATCTATTGCACTTTTTGCTTTTTGAATTGTAAGATTGTAATCCTTATCAGAGAATGTTTGATACACATCTTTGTATAATTGTTCCGCCTTAGAGCCATTTTCTTTCAACTCTTCCCAATAGTTAGGGTTTTTTATCATCATCGCAAACTCACTTTCAGGATAATTATTTAGGATAATGTTCTTATAATAATTTGCATTAGGGGTCTGCCCTATCTTTTCGTATATACAATAAAGATGATATGAACTTGGAAGTGTTGTTGGGTATGAAGGATATCTTTTTTGTAATTCCAACAACATCTCTATCGCCTTACCATAATTCTGTAATCCCTGATAGAAAATGTAGCCTGCCTCCAACATTGCCTTAGATATTTCTTCATTGGCTGTATCTTTTGCTCCCTGCGTTCTTGGAATATCCTTAGTATAGTAGGTTTTTGATAGTGGATTATTATTGGTTGGAGTATCTGTTTTAAGAATTGGATTACCCTTTTCATCTAATGAATCCCCCTCATTCTCTATATTGGTGGAGTCAATATCCATATCAGAAAAATCAAAACTTTGTTGCTTATCTGTCAAACGCCAATATTCTTCATATTTTCTTTGACCCCAAATTCTCATAAATTCGGTTTTACCTGCCTGAACTGTGGAGTTATTATAGAAATACCAAGAACTCTGTTGTCTAAATTGGTCAAATTGATTATTATTTCTTGTATTTTGTGCTAATAATGCCCTTTGTAAAGCCTCCTGTTTTTGTTTTTCTTCCTGCTCTTTTTTATATTTTTCAATCCATCCTTCAATCTTTTCGTCCAATTCCTTTTCAGATAATGAGCCAAGATACAATAGGCTATCCCATCTTTGAATTATCCTTAGATTAATCACCAAATTATCCAAGACCAATTGCTTTGTCTTTACTTCATTGTATAAGGGATGATCCTTTTTCATTACATTTAATGCCGTATCGTAGTAGTCGTGTGCTGGAATGTATTTTTCCAATATATCGTAATTGACATTAGCCAATCGCAAAGAGGATGCAATTTTCTGATTCTCGTTTTGTGTTGATACATTTACCGATTTCTCCCAATAATTACAAGCCTTATCAACATTCTTATCCTTATAGTATATCTCCCCTAAGGCATAATAGATTTGGTCATTATACAATTGGTTCTTCTCTTGCTTAGACATTTTCTCCAACTTAGAAATTATCTTTTTGCCATCTCCCTTTTTAGGATCATAACAAGTGGCTTGACGCAATTGAGATGCAAAGGTCATATCATAACTCTTTGCTCTTTGAGCAACCTTTCCGTAAAGCCTACTTGCAAGTGATAATTCTCCTGCTTGTTGTAATAATTGAGCCTCAATAAACATTAGTCTTGTTGTCAATTTCCTTGAATGGGAATACTCTTTTGCTATTTGAATATATTCTAATGCCTTTCCATATTTTTTTTGCTTTAAGGCATTTTCCGCATAAACGCAGTATAGAAACCTATTTAATTTCTTTGGAGCCTTATTACTTTGTATTGAGTTTTTAACTTGGTCTAAATAACTTTCTGCAAGAGAATAATCCTTCTCCATTGTTGAAGTTACAGCCTGCCAAATCATAGCCTCATACATTATATCATCATTTTTCCAAAAGGAAATAATGTGACGAAAAGTTGCCTGAGCAACCTTATAATCCCTCTTATACAAAGATGCCTTTCCAATTAATAGATACGCCTTTTTAATCTCTGGATTTCTCTCTCTCTTATCAAAGATCATTGAATGTTTCTTTATAACCTTTGAACTCTTTTCTATTGCCCTATCCATATTTGGTTTAATTAGGGCAGAGGTTTCTTGTGAAGGGAATTTAAATACATCAAGCAATAGGGAATAATCGTCCTTTTGCCTATCTTCAACCATTTTCATACCTTCTTTAAAGGCAGCATTACCATTCCAATATGCATTATAATGTGCAACAGTTGTATGATATGCCCTATTATACCACTTATTCTTCTTTGTTGAACAAGCACCAAAGAGCACCATTGCTAAAATAAGCAATAGCCAATATCTTTTGCGTTCTATTAAAAAGGCTTTCAAGTCAAAAAAAATTGATTTATTTATTGCAATAACTATTAATAACGTTAAAATTTATTTATAATTGTGTCAAATATTATTTTTGCCTGCAGCCTGCAACAGGCATTTAATTTTCCTAACGGAAGTCTGGTTGTCAGCAAGCCTGCAAGTCGGCAAGTCGGCAACCGACCTTTATTTGTCCTTGCGGAAGTCTGGTTGTCAGCAAGCCTGCAAGTCGGCAAGTCGGCAACCGACTTTTATTTGTCCTTGCGGAAGTCTGGTTGTCAGCAAGCCTGCAAACGAACTTTATTTTAATAATTCAATAGGGAAAATTAGCAAAGGAAATTACGTAAAATAACCAATAATTATTGGATTTTTCCCTTTTTCCGTATTGTTTCTTTATATAAATTACCATTATTTGCCTATAATATTAATTTTACAAGAAAATGAATACCATTGTTTTGATATATGTAAAATGCAACTTCAAAAAAATATTTAACATTTTTTCCTTCAAATGTTAAATTCAAAATTTCAAAACTGAAAATCTCCACTTGCATTTATCAAATCTTTTTTGTATCTTTGCCAAAACAAAGTTTCTTCTTAGGGCAATAAGGCACTAATATTCCAAAATTTCATCTTTCTTTATATTTATAAAATAACAACCTAATTATTAGCGTATTATCTTTGAATAAATCTTCGTTTTAGAAAATTAAAACAGCGTTTTAGAAAATTATTTCTTCGTTTTAGCAAAATAAAACAGCGTTTTATTTGAAAAAAATCTTCGTTTTTTTCTAAAAAAATAAGAATTTCATTTTTTTAATTAAAATTTGGAAAAAATGAATTAAAATTTGCTTGGATTATATTGATAATTAATAATTTAAAAATCTGAAATTCCGTTAGGAAAAACAAAGGTCGGTTGCCGACAAATTTTGAATGAAATGTTAAAAAATGTTAAAATTTGGCGAAAAAATTTAAAAAAGTGTTAAAAAGGGGGTGTTTTTTGGGGTATGAAATGTTAAAAAAGAGGGAAATTTTAAGAATTTGCAAAAAATTTGATTGCAATTATATGTAGGGATAAAAGAAATCCTTGCTTTTATTTAAATTTATAAAAGCAAGGATTAAAAATAGTCTATTCCTATTTACCTTATTTTTCTTTTATTCTACCAATATATATCCTCCCTTATTTGTTTCTTCTATATCTTTTACGGGAGTAGTATCAAGTTCTACTTGTTTTTCAGTAGTATTTTCTTGTTCTGTTGTGGTGTTTTCCTCCTTTGTTGAAGTATTTTCTTGTTCTGTTGAAGTATTTTCCTCTTGATTTTCTAACAAAGCCTCTTTTTCTTTATCAGCCTCCTTAGTAATTATTTCGCCATTAGCACCACTTTCAATTATTTCATAGTTTTGTGTTTCTTCACTATCATTGCCTACTGTATCCTCTACATTTTCTATTGTGTCGTTAATATTCCGCTTATGAATTATTTGAGGTTCCTCCTCTGGAACAATATTCTTTCTTTCCCAATATTCATTATATCCAAATGCAAAATTAACTCCTGCAAACACATTTAACCCTGTAACATCTATTGCATTTACTGAAGAACGCAAAGCTCCACCTAAATATATATTTAAGCAATAAAGGTTAAGGTTAAGTGCTACGGAAGGATTTAAAGGATTCATTTTAGAGGAATAACTCTCAAATGCAAAGGTATTACCCAAACTTATATTTAAATATCTACCCAATTGCATTGAATAGAAAAGTGAAATATCATTAGTTGTGTAAGCATCCGAAAAAGTACCTTTATATAGAACGTTTAGAAATTGTGTTTTTGCAAAATTCCAAGTAAAAGAAGCATAAAGTTTTGTTGGTAGCATTTGAGTATATCCTTTATCTTCATTAGCTTTAAGGTCTATTGCATTTAAAAGACTATCACCTACAGAAGAGAAACTATCTTGGTAGGTTGAATCTGTAAAATCTACATTACCGAATCCTTCAAACACATACTCATTATTTGGAACATTACTTTTTATTGTAGTGGTATTTGTCTTCCAATTAATAAATCCTAAATCAACAACAGATAGGGAAACAGCAAAACTTTCACTTAACTTATATGAACCACCTAAATCAAAAGCCAAACCCTTATTCTTCATAAGTTCTGCAAGCATTTCATTGACGTCTTCTTTCATCTCAAATTTAAAGTCGTCAGTACTATTTAATCCTGTAAAGTTCAACTTACCTAAGACGCTTGATGTTCTAATTAGAAAGTCACTTGTCAATGTTACCTTATCATCATTGAAATCCAATCCAAGCATTGAACGTTCAGACTTAATATTTGCTACGCCCAAGGGCATCTTTACTCTTAGTCCTATGGTCAATTTTTCGTTTATCTCCCTACTATAAGAAATAGATGGTGATATATAAGCCTGCAAAGAGAGAAGTTTATCGTTCAAAAGATAGGATTTATGCGTTGAAGTCTCTGAACCATTTACCAAGAAATCAACAATACCTTTTGGAATATTTAACCCTAAGTCTATTGTTAGGTCTAATCCTAAGGAGAAATAATTCTTTTTAGCCTTAAAGCCAAAGCCAAAAAGCTCTATATTTGATTTTACAAATAGGAAGTTTTTATCAGTTAGTTTATCATTTAAACTATTCAAATTAACAAATAATGAATCATCTGCCCTACGAGTAATAACATCCTTATATGTAAAGCCTGTTGTGGATAATCCAATATTTATTCCCGAAGAAGGAAGATTTAAATAGAATTTAGAAAGAGGAGTATTGGCAGGATTAAATTTAAAACTTTGAGGAGTATTCCTCATAAAATAATTTATATCTGTTTGCTGTGCCTTAACCTCAAAAAAGGAAACTAAACTTATTATTAAAATAGTTATATATAATTTTTTCATATCTAATCCTTTTTTATTTATTTATAATAAGTTTTTTTGTCACTACCTTATCTTCAAAATAGAATGTAAGAGTGTAAATTCCACTTTGCAAAGAATGAATATCTAATGTAGTTTTATCATTATATAGCATCTTTGTTAATACATCCTTTGATAGGGCATCTCTTATTATACATTTAACCCCTCTTTTTGATATTCCATTAAAAGATATTTCCACCTTATCCCTTGCAGGAAGAGGATACATCTTTATATTAGTTTCATCTATTACTATATCGCTAAGACCTATATTAGGTGTGCCTAAGGTTGTAAAAGATATTTCTTCCGAAGAGTATATTCCTTCCTCTGTCATTGCAAACAAACGCAAATAATAGGTTGTTCCCTCCAAAAGAGTATCTATTTGAAGAGTTATTTCATTATTTTCCATTCTAAAATTGGAATATATTTCTTCTCCAAATTTTCTTATTGAGAACACACTTACTATTATTGGGAATGTGCCTTCTTGAACGTTAGCATTGAATGTTGCAGATAGGGTATCTATATCTGTTATTGTAATTGCGGAAAATATAGGATCTATTATTGGAAGAGTAGTAAAGGAGACTTCATTGCCATAAAAGAATCCGCTATCTGTCTTTGCAAATGCCTTAAAAACGTATTCTGTATTTGGATTTAAGTCTGTTAGTTCATAATTTATATCCTCCGATTCTACATTTAATAGGAATACCCTATTAAATATGGTATCAGAAGATAGTTTCCATTCAAAGCCTTTAAACATTACTACCTCTGTTCCATCATATATGTTTCCGTTAATTTGACTTGAATAAAGAGTAATATTTGTTGCATTCAAAGTAGTTACTATCATTGGTATTGGAGGAGTAGAAAAGAATAGTTCTTCTCCATAGAAAGTATTGGTTGAAGTTTGACAAAATACCCTATAAAGATAGGTTGTATTTGGTTGAAGATTTGTAATAGTAGCTTCAATATTATTATCATAAATTAATACATTTGTATAATTTTCTTCTCCCTCTTCCTTATATTGAAAACCTTTTTGAACTATTGGTTGATTGCCTTGAAGGATTACTCCACTTAATTTTGCAGAATTGTATAGTATTTCCTCAGCTTGAAGGGTTGTTAATGTTGGAGAAATTATTCCTTGCTCTAATGTTGTAAAGGAAATTGTTTCTCCATACGAAGTATCTATTGGAGATATTGCAAAACTTTTATAATAGTATTGAGTACTTTGATTTAATGAGTAAAGATAATTTGAATATGCCCCTTCTTCAAAGCCATCTACAATAACCTTTGTTGAATTTGAAAAAGTAGGATTTGAATATGTAGAATACAAAAAGCCTTTCTCTATTATTTGAGGCGTTCCATTTTCAACCAATCTTCCATTTAGTTGGGCTGAATTATAGGAAAGATTAGTTGCATTATAGGTTTGAACACTTGAAGGAACACTATTGGTGTAGAAAGTTACTTCATCCCCATAATAAACATCATTAAATCCTATTCCAAATACTTTATATGTATATTGAGTATAAGGATTTAATCCTGTAAGAGAATAATAAATACTTGCAGGAAGAGTAAAATTTTGACTTACATCATAGAAAGAATAATCATTATCCCCTTCTCTTAGGGCAAAACCAAATGTTTGAAGTGTTATATCCGAATTAAAGATATATCCATTCATTATTGCAGAATTGCTACTTATATTCTCTGGAGAATTTGTTTGGAATACCGCAGGTTCTTCTAAGGAAGTAAAGAATTTTGTTTCTCCAAAAACCTTTACATTTCCTTCAATCATTGCGTATGCTCTATAAATATAGGTTGTTTGATGTTGCAAAGTATCTATTGTTATTGAGAAATTATCTGTATAAGTCATTATAGAGGTTGTAGTAAATGTTGGATTGGAAAACTCTCTTATATCAAATCCAACACCTAAAATCTGCTGATTGCCTAAAGAAGTTACTTCTCCTTGAAGATATACAGAAGAATCTGTTATTTGTTCTGCATCTAAGGTGAGAATTGTTGGTAAAACTATGTTTTGTTCTAACGTTGTAAAACTTTCTATTTGACCAAGCATTGTTATATTTTCATTTTTTGCATAAGCACAATAATAATATGTAGTATTTTCTACAAGACCTTCTTTTAGGATTTGATAACCTCCTTGCAAAGCATCAGAAAACACAAGAGTGTCTTCTGCATTTTGGAAGGTTAAACTTGGACTGGAAGAGAAAATAAAGCCTTTTTCGTATGTAGGAGGATTACCTATATTGATTAAATTACCACTAAGTAGGGCACTATTTTGACTTAAAGAAGCAATATCTGTTGTGATAATTTGAGGATCTATGATTGGATTTAGAGTTGTAAAACTTAGAGTATCTCCTAAGAATAGTCCATCCATTGTTACTGCAACAGCAGCTACGTGATACCTTGTATTCATTAGTAGATCTGTAGCCTCAAATTCTATTATGCTATCTGTGGAAGATACCATATAATAGGAATATGTTTCGGTTAAAGCCTGCTTTAAGGCAAACCCTCTTGCAATAAGCAAATCTCCACCTTCTCCTCTTTTAACCTTAGCTCTAAGAGTTGCACTATTGCTTGTTATATTGTATGCTTGATAAGTATCAACTATTGGTTCTTGTGCGTAAGATGCAAAAGAAAGAATGCTTGATACCAATAATATTATAAAATATTTTATACTTCGTTTCATGACTTTTAGGTTTTAAGGTTAAATGGTTATATTTGCTTTTACATCTAAGGATAAACTAACTGAGAGTTTAGAATCTTTATGCAGACGAATAAATGGTTTATTGTCTTGGTATGAAGATGTGTTTAGCTTTAATACTAATTTCATATTAAAAGCATCTTTTAATAGTTTGAAATTATCTTCATCTATTAGTATTGCTGTTGTGCTGTAACTTGGAGAAAGAATACTTCCATTTTGATCAACCACTGCTCCTTCCACCAATATATTGTCAGGATTATCGGTATCTAAGACTTGACCTATTGTATTGCCTAATGAATCCAAACAATATATTGAAGCTCCTACTGAAATAGGGAAATTATTGGTTAAATCTAAGATTAGTTTTGCTGAATTAACATAATCTTCTACTCCTGCCAAATCTAATCTTTCCATTGCTATCTCATATTCCAAGTCATTTATTTGAGCTTTGAATGGAATATGTAGTTTTGCATTTAACGCAAGAGAAAGATCGGATGTAACAAAACCTGGAACCTTATCTGGGTTTAATTGCAATAAACCCTTAAAAGTTATTTTTTCTGGAGGGAGATTAAGTGCATTTGTATTTAAATATATATTCCTACTTGTTAAACCTGTTGCCCCTAAGGAAGGAGCAGGATTAATTGGGATAATACTATCTTCTGGGTTAAGCAATAGATTTTCCGAAGCAGTTTCTCCTAATGCCTCAATAGAGGAAAGTTTTAAAACAGCAGGGATACCTATATTTGTTGATGTATTAAGTGATAAATACATTTGCTCTAACTTAAATGCTCCACCTGAAAAGATTTTTGCCAAGGTTGAATCGCTGAAAAGATCAATATCAAACATATCTTCAAACTCAGAATCCACTCCTCCAACCTTTCCATAAATAATATCAATGTCAAAATCTGTAAATTCTAAATTTGCACTTACATCATATTCGGGTTTAACCTCTCCATTTACCTCCAAAACGAAACGATATAGGAAATTTAATCTTGATTCCTCTCCAACTAAAACAACATAGTCGCTAAGATCTATTTCATGATTTATAACTCTTGTTCCAATTTGTCCAGCGGAAGAAACATTTAAATTTTCTTCAAAAGGCTTTCCTGTTGCCTTACTCCTTAATTCATTACAATATATCTTCAATACTGAATAGTGATTTATGTTTGAAGAAAGTGCAATGAAAAGACTACCTTGTTTAAAGGTTGCACTATCTATAATTTGATCATCTTCCAATGGAGGAATTTCAACAGAGGTTAATGTATCCATTGGTTCTGAAACATCGGGATAATTAAACTCACCAAAGAAACTACCAGCAACATCACCAATACTTATCTTTGGCATTTCAAAAACGCTACCTTCCAACTTATCTATCTTTGATATTTCTGGCTTAAATAGCGTATCAACATCCAAAACTATATCTAAATAATCTCCCGAAGCATCATTGACAACAACCAATTCTAAATTTGACATAGTATCTACTATACTATCCAAAGAGAAAAAATCACTTAGAGAAACCTCTGTTGAGATTATCTTTGGCAATTTAATATGTGGATTAATTGAACTTTGAGCAAGACGATTAAAATCAAAATCCTTTTCATCTACACAGGATAAAAATCCAAGTGTAGTAAAAAAGAGTAGGCTCAAAAATAGTAGTTTTTTATTTTTCATATCATCTGTATTTATTAATGTTTATTTATCCTAATTTTTATATTTAAGCCATTTCCATACTTCCTTATATGTAATGTTTTTTCCATACATTAGTATTCCTGTCCTGTATATCTTGGCTGCTATATATACACAAAAAGCAATGAAAATTATCATTACTGCCATAGATAATATAAGCTCCCAAGCGGGAACTCCAAAAGGAATCCTCATCATCATAACCATAGGAGATGTAAGTGGTATTATTGAAAGCCAAAAAGCAACACCTCCAGAAGGAGAATTTATTATTAGAGGGAAGCAAACCATAGCAATTATAAGTGGAATAGTAATTGGCAGAGTAAATTGCTGAACATCGGTATCCACATCAACCAATGCTCCTACTGCACCAAAGAGAGCAGCATACAAAAAGTAGCCTGCAAGGAAATAGAACAAGAATGTAGAAAGAACCAATCCATAATTTATGGAAAAGACTTGCTGAATTATTTTATTTATTTCACTATTTTCAGCAATAGCCTCATTAAAAGATGCAGAAGCAGGGACTTTTTGTGTAATTGTTATGTTTTCATTTTTGCTTGAATTAAAGGCATCGGGATATATTCCTTGCAAAGAAAATATCATTATTGCAAAGAAAACTCCCCATAATAGCAATTGAGTTAAGCCAACTAATGCAATGGCAACAATTTTTCCCATTAATAGTTGTATAGGTTTAATAGAAGAAACCAAAACTTCAACAATCCTATTCATCTTTTCCTCAGAAATTGAACGCATAACTTGTGAAGAAAACATAAATACAAACATATATATAATGAAGCCAAGAATAACACTAAGCACTGTTTGTACTCCTTTATTGGAATCTTCTCCCGAGAGAATATTCTTAGAATAAAAACCTATCTTTGGGTCATTAAACCAAGCCAAATCCTTTTCGCTCATTCCATAATCATAAGTTAGGATATGGTTTTTAAAAATATCTGTTAGTTGATTTTGTATTGCTTGTTGTGAAACTAAGGATAGTTCATTTTCTCCATAGTATAAGAAACCTTTTATAGGAGGATTATCATTTGTTTTTACAAGTTCCAATACGGCATCATATTCTTTTTTAATCAAATCATCCTGTGCCTTTTTTATATCATAACCATAAACAAAGGTTAGCTCATCATTGTTTTTGAATTTATTTAAAAACAAGGAACTTTTTACTCCATTTTTTTCAACCAAAGTTTGATCCACAACTAAGACCTTTGAAACTGTTAGTGCTTTTTGAGAAAGAATGGCAGGAATGAAAACGAGTGCTAAAAACAAAATAGGGACAACAAAAGTCATTACTATAAAAGACTTCTTCTTAACCCTTGTAAAGTATTCTCTTTTTATTATTATGTTTATCTTGTTCATTGTTTGCTTACTGCGTTAATAAATATTTGATTCATTGAAGGGAGCAATTCTCTATATGAAATTAGGTTTGTCTTTGAAATAATCCTACTTATAAAGTCTGCCTTTTGCTCGTTATCTATTTTTAATACTAATTCCTGTGTTAATTGCTTTGGTGTTATTGCTCTTATTTCAACACCCTCCATTTTTATTTCCTCTATATTAAAAGAAGAAGGAATAATTATCTCATATAAGTTTTCATTAAACCTTTGTTTAATCTCTGTCACCTTTCCGTCTAATATCTTTTTGGACTTATTAATTAGGGCAATTGAATCGCAAATCTCTTCAACCGATTCCATATTGTGAGTTGAAAATATTATGGTTGCTCCTTTTTCTTTTAGGGAAAGTATCTCTTGTTTTAGTAAGTTTGCATTTATGGGATCAAAACCGCTGAAAGGCTCATCAAATATTAGGAGTTTTGGCTCGTGTAGTATTGTTGTTATAAACTGAACCTTTTGTTGCATTCCCTTAGAAAGCTCTTCCACTTTCTTATCCCACCAAGAAGATATTTCAAATTTTTCAAACCAGAATTCCAATCTCTTTTTTGCCTCAGCTTTTTTCAAGCCTTTCAACTCGGCAAGGTATATTGCTTGGTCTCCAACCTTCATCTTCTTATACAAACCTCTTTCTTCGGGAAGATAGCCTATCATTTGAACATGTTCAGCTCTTAATTTCTCTCCCATAAAAAATATTTCTCCTTCATCAGGAGCTGTAATTTGATTTATGATTCTTATAAGTGTTGTTTTCCCTGCTCCATTTGGTCCAAGCAAACCAAAGACCTCACCCTTTTCAACCTCAATTGACACTCTATCTAATGCCTTATAGTTGGAATAGGTCTTTGATACGTCTTTTACAGAAAATAATGCCATAAAATAGTTATATGTAATAATTAAAAAATAATTCTACTTGCTTCTTACACACCTAACACTACGACCAAAACCTCTAAATCCAAATATGCTAATATTTGTTGTGATTTCCGATTTATTAAAGTCTATACAGCCCGATGTTTCTTTTGCTTTTGCATCAGAAGCCCAATAATATCCTCTTGTGCCGATATGCTGGAAGTGTCCTGTATATGCGCTTCTCAATCCTGCACAAGGAAGAAGCAAATTCCCATTATCTATGCTCAAATAGGAATATCCATTAGGGGTAGTTTTTACTTTATAGCCCAATTTTAGGACTGCACGCCATTCTTTTTGAGTTGGCAAACGATAACCACAAGGACATGGATTATTTTCTCCTTTTTCTCCCTGCCATAAATCATCCTCGGGAGAAACCAACCAATCATTTGACTTTTTTTGATCCACAATAAATTTATTGTGATTAACCTTAGCAATCCTTGAACGCGTCAATGTGGTGTCGGAAAACCTTTTTTCATGTCCATCAACCCCTCTTCCCCATTGGTATAAATCGCCCCAAGAATCGGAAGAAGTCATATCTGTGGAAGTAGCTCCAAGATTCCTATCTAAGAAATATAGAACACCAGCCTCAGTTTTTATAGGTGGCAATTCCAAATAGACAAAATGTCCCTTCTCAGTAGTAATGGGTTTGGAAAAATTTGCATCATAACCTTGTGAAAAAAGATTAAATGAAGCAAAAAACAAGAAATAAAATAATAAACAATAGTATATTGTTTTATTCATAAGCAAAACGAAATTTTAAAGGAGCAAATTTATAAAAAAAATCAATACAAAATAATTACACATTAATAATTTCATAAAATTAAAACGAAGAAATAATTTACTAAAACGAATATTTTGGCAATTTAAAACAAAGATAACTTTTTATGTAAATACAATAATTAACAATCAATTCTATAAATTAAAAACTTAAAATATTATTTTTTCAAAAGATTTTAACATTTTTTTCATCAAAAACCCCCAAATTTTAACATTTCTTCCTCATAAAAAACACAAAATTTGACGAATTTTTAACATTTATTCAAATTTTCAGTTTTACTACTATCAAAATTTGTTAAAATTTTGGCAAATTTTTAATTCACTAATCCTCAATATAATTCAAGCAAATTTTAATATAATTTTCCAAAAATTTAATTAAAAAATAAAAATCCTTATTTTTCCAGAAAAAAACGAAGAAATATTTAA